>CAMLPA010000093.1 GCA_946481605.1 uncultured Flavihumibacter sp.
AAAACCACAAAACATACTCCAATAAATATCACCTCCAAAGAAACTCCCGAACAACTTACCTTTGCCCCATGCTTCAAGAACTCAGGATCGTATTCATGGGCACGCCCGAATTTGCCGTCGCTTCCTTAAATGCTTTATTAAATGCAGGCTGTAATATCGTAGGCGTGGTTACCGCGCCGGATAAACCCGCCGGCAGAGGGATGAAACTCACGCAGAGTGCTGTGAAACAATATGCCGAAGAAAAGGGGTTACACATACTGCAACCGGTGAAACTCAAAGATCCGGCATTCATTGAGGAACTTCGCGCCTTGAAAGCAGATGTCCAGGTGGTGGTGGCTTTCCGGATGTTGCCTGAAGTGGTATGGAACATGCCGCCGCTGGGTACCATCAATGTGCATGGTTCTTTGTTGCCGCAATACCGTGGCGCCGCGCCGATCAACTGGGCCGTGATGAATGGCGAAAAGGAAACGGGTGTAACCACGTTTCGCCTGCAACACGCTATTGATACCGGAAACATATTGCTGCGTGAAATCATTCCCATCGGACCAGAAGAAACAGCGGGAGACGTGCACGACCGGATGAAAGAGGTTGGTGCTGCGCTCCTGGTGAAAACCCTGGAAGGTATTGCTGCCGGAACTTTGGAAGGTATTCCCCAGGAGCAGTTTGATGTCCCGGAAACCGAAGTGAAGCATGCGCCGAAAATATTTACCGACACCTGTAAACTGGATTGGGAACGTTCCGCAAAAGAACTCCACGACCAGATCAGAGGGCTCTCACCTTTTCCCGGTGCTTTCACGATTTTTCAGGAGAAAACGATGAAAATTTACAAATCTACCTATGAGGTGAAGCCACATACGGAAACGCCTGGCAATTGGAGTACAGATCATAAAACCTGGCTCCGTTTCGCTACCGGTGATGGTTACATTTATCCTATTCTCTTACAACCGGAAGGGAAAAAAAGAATGGCCACGGAAGATTTTTTAAGAGGCTTCCGCGGCTGATAGGTTATTGTGAGATTTCCACATTGAATTTGCTGTCTTCTTTCACACCCAGTTCGGCGGCTGCCGCGTTGCTGAGTCTGAAACTCAGTCCGCTGTTCTGACGCAGGTCCGGAACTTCTCCCAGCACTTTGGCATAGATCGTTTTGTTGGAACCGATATTGGTGATCTTTACCAGTGTTCCGGGTTGCGCACTGTTCATCAGGATATAAAACTTTCCATCCTGCCAGCCGCTCGTACTTTTGAAGATGGCACCGCTGAGCGTGGAAGTTCTGACCGTTCTGCCTGAGCGGATTTCGTCTTCATAAGCGCGTTGGAAATAACTGGAGCCTTTTGGTGTATAAACGGGCTGTGTTTTTACCACAGGTTTAGTTTCTTCTTTTACAACGGGTTTGGTTTCTTCCTTAACGGTTGGCGGCGGTGTTTCCTTTTTCTCTTCGGTTTTCGCCACCACTTCCTCCTTCACAGGATTAGTGGTAACAGGTTCAGTTTTTACCGGCGTATTGTTGCTTGCGGTGGCCATGCCATCACCTGCACCAGTGATGTAACCGATAATCAGTGGCTGTCCAACAGTGAGGGTTTCTCCGGGCAATCCGTTCCACTTTTTCAGCGCGTCATAAGTTACTTTGTTGTGGTTCAGGCTTACGCGGTACATGCCTTCCTTTTCTTTCACGGTATAGTAAACGGGAACAGCACCAGGTTTTGAGGCCGCGTTGATGTCCTGTGAAAAATTAGAAGCCAGCGGTATTTTGATGGTCTGTCCGATCGAAAGTCCTTGTGTTGCCTGCATTCCGTTGAAAGCCGCGAGGTCCTTCGGTGCGATGTTGTACATCCTGCCGATGCTGTAAAGCCCTTCTTTGGCTGCTACGGTATGGTTCAGGTACAGCGTACCGGTTCCACTTCCCTGCACCAGGTTCTTTTGTGCGGAAACGTTGGCGGCCAACAATAAAGCAAGTCCAAAAACGATCATTTTTCTCCTCATACGGTTCAACTTTAAGCCCTGCAAAGATGGGCAAATTATGTTTAAGTTCGTCTTAAAATACCTTTCGTTCTGTCCAGAAGCCCCGGTCGTCGAACACTCAGTATCAATATTTTCTTCGTTCAACTGAGCGCAACCGCGCAAATATCATACCTCAATAGCGGCCATCGGCTTTTTTAAGAATGCGCCATGCGGCAGGATAATAATTATTCACCCTGTTGGATAAGGCTTTTATCCAACCCAGCGGTACGCCACCGTATTTTACAATACCCCATCCAATAAAAGGTGCCGTGGCCCGGAGGTCTTCTTTCCTGAGGTAAGCCAATGCTTCCTGTAACGGCAACTCCCATTGCGGCACCTCCTTTTTTAATATAGGGCTCAGGGCAAGTGCATGCTCAGGTATCCACTCTTTCCGGGAGGGCATACCCGCCAAAACACCTGCTTTCTTCAGGTAAAGTGCCGATTGTAGTAGTGCAATATCTTCTTCCATTCCTGCTGGCAACACCGCGTATTGTTGCCCTACAGGTATCAGCGAAAAACGAAAATCCTTATTCAGCAGTGCTGCCGCCTGTTCATGTACCTGTGCGGGAACGGTGGGGATTTTCCTGCCGGTATATATGCCTGATGGCCTGGCGTAGCCGCTTGTTTTACTGATGCAACAAAGATAGAAACCTTCTCCTTTTGTACGATCAGGGAAAAAACGGTATCCATACCCGTTTTTTAACGGTGATTGCACCGTCATGATCCCCCATTCAGCGGGAATATCCAACGGTATAGATGTGCCACCGAGTTCTTCCAGCATCCAATCGGTGATGTGTTCATTCTCTTCTATGGAGTAGGAGCAGGTGGAATAAATCAGGAATCCGCCTTCTTTCAGCGCGGGCCATACATCTGCCAGAATCCTTTGCTGGCGCTGGCTGCAGAGGGCGACGTTCTGCTCGCTCCATTCATTGATGGCTGCGGGGTCTTTGCGGAACAATCCCGATCCAGAGCAGGGGGCATCTACCACTATCCCGTCAAAAAAGCCCGATAGTTTCTGAAAATCACGGGGATCATTGTTGCTCACCACCGTATTCACGCCTCCCCATTTTGTGAGGTTTTCTTCCAGGATGGAAGCCCTGCTTTTGATTACTTCATTACTTACCAGCAAACTATTTTCAGCGAGTATCGATTGAATGAGGGTGGATTTTCCTCCCGGCGCCGCACAGAGATCAAGCACTTTCAATCCCGGTTCTGTGGCACTACACGCGGTTAGCGCATGAGAAAGAAACATGGAAGATGCTTCCTGCACATAATATGCACCACCATGCAACAATGGATCGAATATAAAGGCTGGTCTTTCGTTCAGGTAGAAGCCATTTTCGCACCAGGGAACCCGTTCCGTTAACGGAGCGGGTGCAAGTGTTTCAGGGAAAGGTTTTAGTGGGTTAAGGCGGATAGATACAGGCACTTTCCCTTCAGCATGGACTTCCAGGAAAGATTTTTCATTGAACCCCTCAATATTTTGCAGCGCTTGAACCAGTTGTTGCGGTACCAGACTCATGCCACAAAGCTAAGTTGCCTGAATGGTTTTCCGACATGTTATGGATAGATCAGGTACTTTTTGCGGATGGACTTGAATTTGTCCAAAGCGGGTTGCCATGATTTCCGGATAGCGGCTTCCGAAGCGCCGTTATTGACTTGCGCCATTAATTCAGCATTCCCGGCCAGTTTATTGAAAAATACACCGGTTGGTGTGGGGTTCAGCGCCGATGATTTC
Organism: uncultured Flavihumibacter sp.; assembly: GCA_946481605.1. The sequence goes on from CAMLPA010000093.1 coordinate 3,737, forward strand.
AGGAAAAACTCTTTTTTATCCGGGAACAGTCTGTATGCTTCCAGCAGCCATTTTAACTGAATACGTCCGTTTATTTTCTCCAGCGCTGATTCGGGTGTTCCGCTTAAATTCCAGCCGTAACAACGCTGGTTCAGTAATTTGGGATTGGCCGCACCGTAACGGCTCACGGGTGTGTAGGCATACATTGTTTTGGGCAGATCGGGGTGTCCGAAAACCTGGAATGCCTTATCTGTACCGCGACCTTCATTCAGCGCTGTACCTTCAAAAAGGCAGGTGGAGGGATAAAGGTAAATAGAGGTCATGTCCGGCAGGTTGGGCGAGGGGGCTACAGGCAATTGGTATTTGCTCTGATGGGTGTAGCCGCTGCAAGGCACTACGGTAAGTGAAAAATTCTTTTTCTTTTTGGCCAGAATCGAGGAATCCAGCCATTTTTCGCCCAGTAACATTTTGCCGTATTCGCCGATGGTCATGCCATAAACAATAGGAATGGGCTGCATGCCAATAAAAGACCGGAAAGGTTTTTCCAACACAGGACCATCAACATAAAACCCATTCGGGTTGGGGCGGTCAAGTATTACGAGTGGTTTATCAAATTCGATGGCGGAAAGCATATATTCTTCCAACGATGAGATATAGGTGTAAAAACGGACACCAACATCCTGGATATCGAACACCATCACATCAATATCCTTCAGGTCGGCCGCTTCGGGCCTTCTTTTCTTTCCGTACAAGGAAACTATTTTGATGCCGGTCTGGGGATCAATAGCGGTATCGAATTTCTGTCCGGCATCCATATCTCCACGGAAACCATGTTCAGGGGCGAAAATGGCCACGATGTTCACTTTGTTCCTTTTGAGCACGTCCACGAGGTGCTCTTTTCCGACAGTAGCAGTATGGTTGGCGAAAATGCCTACCCGCTTGTTTTTCAGCAGGTCAAGGTACTTTTCAGGCGTTTCCGCTGCGGCACGGATAGCAGGCTGGGCAGAAACACCGCAGGAATTCAGCAATGCAATCAGAAAAAAGCAACCGGCGAGGCGAAGAAATATGGCTCTTGACATAATGGGTAATTCATCTGGTGTAGCCAAAATTAACTCAAATCTTCCCTAAAAACGGAGAAATGGTGTTACCTTGCCTGCCTGTTTAATATAAATTTTTAGCATGCAACAAGTAAAAAATGGCGACAAGGTTAAAGTGCATTACCATGGCCGCCTCACAGATGGTACTACATTCGACTCTTCAGAAGGCCGCGAGCCGCTGGAGTTTGAAGTAGGCAGCGGAATGGTGATCGCCGGTTTCGATAATGGTGTGATGGGAATGGCTGTAGGAGAGAAGAGAACTATTGAAATCCCTGTGGATGAGGCTTATGGCCCCGCCAATCCGGATATGCTGGTGGAATACCCGCTGAACCAGTTCCCGCCCGATATGAATCCTGAGGCTGGAATGCGTTTGAATATGACCAACGGTGGCGGACAAGTGATCCCCGTTGTGATCAAAGAAGTAAAAGAAGAAGTAGTGGTGCTGGATGCCAACCATCCCCTCGCAGGTCAGGACCTCGTGTTCGACCTCGAACTGGTGGAAATCGTTGGCGGATCCCTGATCATCACGCCTTAATATTTTTCGGGGGAGAATGGTTTTGAGAACTGGCGCCCCTCAGGGCGTAACACGGTTCCGGAATCATTCTCCTTTTTTTATTTCATTTTTCCTGTTGACCTATGTTCTCCTCCTACCATTTTACCGTTGCGGAACGGTTCCTCCATTACGTGCAGATAGATACGCAAAGTGATCCGTTTTCTTCTTCTTTCCCCTCTACCGAAAAACAAAAGGACCTTGGTGCCGTACTTGTACAGCAACTAAAGGAAATGGGAATTGAAGATGCTGAAATGGATACTTACGGATATGTATATGCGACTATTCCGTCCAATACTGAAAAGCAGGTGCCCGTGATCTGTTTTTGTGCGCACATGGATACGGCCCCCGATTGTACCGGCGCCAATGTGAAACCATTGATCCACTGGAATTATGATGGCGGAGATATCGTGCTGCCCGATGATTCCACACAGGTAATCAGTCCGGAGGCACATCCTTATCTGAAAGAGAAAAAAGGGGAAGATATTATTACCGCTTCCGGCACCACCTTGCTGGGCGCGGACGACAAAGCAGGTGTAGCCATCATTATGGATATGGTGCATTACCTGGTAACACATCCTGAGGTAAAACATGGAAAAATCAGGTTGTTGTTTACACCGGATGAAGAGGTGGGCCGCGGCGTGGACAAGGTTGATCTTAAAAAACTCGGCGCTGATTTTGGCTACACGCTGGATGCAGGAGAACGAGGTGCTTATGAAGATGAAACGTTCTCCGCCAATGGTGTTACCGTTACCATTTACGGTGTGAGTGCACACCCAGGTTATGCGAAAAACAAACTGGTGAACGCGTTGAAAGTGGCGGGCGCATTCCTGTCTGCGCTGCCGAAAGATGGTCTTGCGCCTGAACTTACCGAAGGAAGGGAAGGCTTTTTTCATCCCGTTCATTTCGATGGTATCGCCGAGAAAGCCACACTTCGGTTTATTGTACGCGACTTTATTACAGCGAAATTAGCGGAGCATGAAGCTGTGTTGAAAGCATGTCTGGACCAGGCTTTGGCACAATACCCCGGCGCAACTGCGGATTTTGAAGTGAAGGAGCAATACCGCAACATGAAAGAAATCGTGCAGCAACATCCTGAAGTATCTGCGTATGCGATCGAAGCCATTCTCCGTGCCGGTATTGATGTTAAACCGATGAGTGCCCGTGGCGGAACGGATGGCTCGCGCCTTTCTTTTATGGGATTGCCCTGTCCGAATATATTCACCGGAGAGATGGCCTTTCATGGTAAACATGAATATGTGAGTATTCAGGATATGCAGAAAAGTGTTGAGACGATAGTACACCTGGCGGCGATTTGGGAAGAAAAGCAAGCTTCCTGAGATGCGTAACTCCTGGTTGCCTATTGAAGGATATGCTATTACTGGCCATAGTTTTTTGGGCAGCATCTTTTGGCGGTTGTTTTAACATAGATTATTTGATTGTCCCATAAAGTTGATGGTTGACTAAAATATTTAGTATTTTAGCGCAATTCAAATTTATGGACAGCGCTCAACAACATTTCCCAGTCATCTTTTACAGCACCCTTGCCGGGGATGTGAAAATTGAAGTTGTCTTCAATGATGAAACCTTTTGGCTTACTCAAAAGCGAATGGCTGAGTTGTTTGGGGTAAAGGTGCCGGCAATCAGTAAGCATTTGTCTAATATTTTTGAAACTGGAGAATTGCAGGAGGGGACAGTTGTTTCCATTTTGGAAACAACTGCGGCGGATGGGAAAAAATACAAAACTTCATACTACAATCTCGATGCTATTATAGCAATAGGGTATAGGGTCAACAGTTATCAGGCTACACAATTTCGCATTTGGGCTACCCGGACGCTTCGAGAGTTCATTATCAAAGGGTTTGTACTGGATGATGAGAGACTTAAGCAGGGCAAATACTTTGGCAAAGATTATTTCGATGAACTTTTAGCGCGTATTCGTGAAATACGTGCCAGCGAACGACGCTTCTACCTCAAAATAACTGATATCTACGAGCAGTGCAGTATTGATTACAATAAGGATGCTGAACTCACCCAAACCTTTTTCAAAACAGTACAGAATAAGTTGCATTTCGCCATATCAGGGAAAACTGCGGCACAAATCATCGCTGAAGGGCAGATGCGGATAAACCCAATATGGGCCTGACCACCTGGAAGAATGCCCCTGATGGAAAAGTGTTGAAAACAGATATCGGTATAGCCAAAAACTATCTTATTGAAAAAGAAATTAAAGAGCTCGAAAGAATTGTGGTCATGTACCTTGATTTTGCAGAACTGCAGGCTTCCCGACAAATACCAATGAAAATGGCGGACTGGATCAGTCGGCTGGATGCCTTTTTACAGTTTAATGAATACCAGATATTAAAGGATGCCGGTAAAGTAAGTCACGCTGTAGCCATAGAACTTGTTGAAAAAGAATATGAAAAGTTCAGGGTTATTCAGGATCATGATTTTGTGAGCGATTTCGAAAAGGAAGCAAAAAGATTGGCTCAAAAACAACATGGGAGAAAATAATTTTTTCGATATAACTATTTTCTCTTGCACTTCAATTAACCAGTAATCCGCCGGAAGACAACAACCGCAGGGTTGAAATCTACATCTACAGCAGCGCCCCGCGCTGATCTTCCTTCCGCAAAATAGTGCGCACAATCAGATCAGCGTGTTCCCTTGAGTTTTCAATGAACCATACATGGGTGTTTAATCCCCCGCACACCACCCCTGCCAGGAAGATGCCCGGCACATTCGTTTCCATGGTCTCAGGATTGTAAGCTGGTTGTTTTACCCCATCTTCACTCAGTGCAATACCTGTTTGTTGCAGCAGTGTAAAATCGGGTTGGTAGCCCGTCATAGCGATCACATAATCGTTGGGGATTTCAACACTTCCTTCCGGTGTATTCAACACCACGTTCTTTTCCTGAATCTCTGCAATGGTACTATGGAAATAAGCCTTTATGCTGCCTTCAGCGATCCTGTTCTCAATATCAGGTTTGGCCCAGTATTTTACTCTTTTACCGATTTCGCCTTCGCGGATCACCATGGTCACATGCGCTCCTTTGCGCCAGGTCTCCAAAGCTGCATCCACGGCGGAATTGTTCGCGCCCACGACCAGTACATGCTGAAGGGCATAGAAATGTGGGTCCTTATAATAGTGTGTTACCTTGGGTAGGTCTTCACCGGGAACATGCATCTGATAGGGAAGATCATAGAAGCCGGTTGCCAGCACCACGTTTTTGGTGTGGTAGGAATGGTGTTCGGTTGTTACGATGTGGCAATCGTTTTGTTGCCGGATACCTGTTACTTTTTCCCGTAATTGGATGTTCAGCCTGGCGGAAACGGCTACTCTGCGGTAATATTCCAGCGCTTCAGGGCGCGTGGGCTTCGCGTTGTTGGATACAAATGGCACACCGCCGATCTCCAGTTTTTCCGAAGTGGAGAAAAAAGTCATGTTCAGCGGATAATTGTACAGGGAATTGACCAGGCATCCTTTTTCGAGGATCAGGTATTGCAGTCCGGCCGCTTTGGCAGCCAAACCGCAGGCGAGTCCGATAGGTCCGCCTCCTGCAATTACAACATCGTACAGCATACGCAAATATACACTGAAGGAATTTGAGTTGTTTTAACTGATTTTCAACTCCTTTTAACAATTATGTTAGAAAATTTTTTAGGGGTCACGGTCGTTTATAGAGGTGAATCTTTACTTTTACGGACCAACATTAAAAAGAACTGAATGGGTATTTTTCTTTTACAGGTGCCTGGCGCCAATACAACGGCTGATACGCTCAGCCAGGTGAATAACGCTGTAACAACCGCGCCGGCCACCAATGAAAGTCTGTTTGATATTCTGTCGAAAGGTGGTGTATTGATGATTCCGCTGGCGCTTTTGCTGGCAGTGGCCATCTATGTGTTTATAGAACGTTTGTTGTTTATCAGCAAGGCAACGAAGAGCGATGATAACTTTATGAGTATCATCCGGGACCATATCGTATCTGGAAATGTTTCTGCGGCCAGAAGTCTGACCAAGAATACCAACAGTTCTGTGGCGCGCATTATTGATAAAGGGATTCAGCGCATCGGCAAACCGATTGATGTGATTGAGAGAAGCATGGAGAATATTGGTCGTCTTGAGCTGTATAAAATGGAGAAAAACATCGCCATCCTTTCTGTAATTGGTTATATCGCACCATTGTTCGGGTTTCTCGGCACCATTGTGGGGATGTTCCAATTGTTCTATGGCATCGCTTCCAGCGGCGAATACACGATTTCCACCATTGCGGGCGGTATTTATGTGAAGATGATTTCTTCTGCGGCGGGTCTGATCATTGGACTTGCAGCCTATATCGGTTACCGGATACTTTCTTCGCAGATCGATAAGGCCACCAACAAAATGGAAGTGGCGAGCGCCGACTTTATAGACGTATTGCAGGAACCAACCCGTTGATCCCATTAAACAGCACGAATGAATTTACGCAGAAAACATAGGGAAGAAGCCGAAGTGCATACCGGACCGCTGAATGATATCCTCTTCATTCTGCTGCTGTTCTTCCTGATCGTTTCCACGCTGGCCAACCCGAATGTGATCAAACTTTCGCAACCGAAAGCAAAGAGCGATACAAAGGCAAAGCAGACAGTTGTGGTGTCGATAGATATGGATAAGCAATTCTATGTAGGTACCACAAAGGTGTCGATCGAACAACTGAAGGAAACCCTGTTGCCTATTATTCAGAAAGAAACACAGGAGCCCTCCATTGTGATCAACGC
>CAMLPA010000094.1 GCA_946481605.1 uncultured Flavihumibacter sp.
CCACTTACCCTTTAGTGAAGGAGAACTACACGGAATTCGGGTTCATCTTCGGACTGGGCGGTGTATTGCAGAAAGGGGGAAGGAAGTATGATTGATTTTGAATGATGGATTTTCAATTTTGAATGATGAGTCTTCGGAGATGGCGAATTAGCGTTGCATAAGAATAGACGCTAAGTGCCTATGGTCTAATGCAATAGTATTTTGTGGTGGGTTCTTGCAGAAAAACTTCAAAAAATAATCCATCATTTAAAATCCATCATTCAAAATCCTTTTCCCTCCGGAAGAATCCCTGATCTGCATTTCCGGCGTGAGTACTCTCTTTTCGAACTCTTTAATGGGCCGTTTGCTTTCAATTAATTGAAGTAACAGTTCGGTAGCGGCTTTACCCATTTCGTAAGCGGGTTGCCTGATTACGGAAAGGGAAGGATTCAGCAATTCAGGAATATCCGTATTGGAAAAGCCGATCACGGCCATTTCATCGGGCACCCGTATGCCTCTTCTGATCAGTGTTTTCAGGCAACCGGTGGTGAGCTTATCGCTGGTGGTGAAGATGGCGTCGGGTTTGTTCTTTTGCGTGAGCAGGTTGTTCACGGCTTCTTCAATTTCTGAAAAAATCATTCCCCCATAAAAACAATGTTTCACCCAGGAGTTGATGGGTTTGATATCGTGTGCGAGCAATGCTTCGCGGTAGCCGGCCAATCGTTCTGATGTGATCGAAAGGAATTCAGAGTTCGTAAGTGCTGCGATCTTTTTATAGCCATTCTTTATAAGATGTTCGGTGGCATCATAAGCGCCCTGGAAATTATCGGACACCACAGTATGTGTTTTGATGTCATCGGCAATACGGTCGAACAATACAATGGGCAACCCTTTTTCGTGCAATGCGCGGATATGACTGGTATCATTGGTTTCTGTGGAAACTGAAATCAGCAACCCATCTACAGAGCGGGAAGAAAGGTAATGCAGGTCCATTACTTCACGTTCATAAGATTCATGACTTTGTGAGATGATTACGTTGTATCCTCTATCGTAAGCGATGGATTCTATCCCGTTGATGATCTGCGAGAAGAAATTATTGGCGATCTCGCATACCACCACGCCAATGGAGCGGCTTCTTTTTTCTTTCAGACTCAGCGCGATGGGATTGGGGCGGTAGTTGAGTTTTTCGGCGCAATCCAGCACCAGTTGTTTGGTTTCCGCACTGATCTCGTGGCTGTCGCGCAGGGCGCGTGAAACCGTGGAGGTGGAGAGTCCTAAGGCTTTGGCAATGTCTTTAATAGTAACCGCTTCGAATTTCATCCTTGATCTAATTGAATGATTCTAAAGATACTGCATTATGCCGGAACGCTGCGGGAAGAAGTGTTGCATGTGGTATTTTATGCAAACCATTACGCCAACGATGCCGGGAACGATTGCGTAAAAAAAGACTTTCAAACGTTTTCCCGGCAAGGAAAATAGTGATAGCATTGCTTTAACGATTGAAATTGCTTGTCATATTGCACGCCGAGATGAAACCGATTACACCTTCTGTACCCGTTCAGGTTTCTGTGCTTATCACATCCATATTTCCCTCGTTTCATTAACTAAACAAGTTTGCTGTATGAGAAAGTTATGCTTCACATTTTTGTTGCTGGTGGGCGTATTGGCTTCGGCCTTTGCGCAATCGCGGAAGATCACCGGTAAGGTGATGGACGGCACCACGGGCAACGGACTTCCCGATGTATCGGTGGTGGTGTCAGGTGCCACTGCCGGTGTTCAGACAGACCCTGTTGGGAATTTCACCATTACTACCAATGTACAGGGCAATGTAAAACTGGTATTCAGTTATGTGGGTTACACCACGCAAACGCTCACGGTTTCAGGCGATGCACCTGTTAGCGTTGTGTTGGAGAAATCTGCCAACAGCCTGGATGATGTGGTGGTGATCGGTTATGGAACGGCGAAAAGAAAGGACCTTACCGGGGCCATTTCCTCGTTATCGGGCAAGGAGTTGGAGCGCATTCCACTTTCCAGCGCAGCAGAAGCGCTTACGGGAAGATTGCCTGGTGTGCAGGTGACTACCACCGATGGTGCGCCCGGCGCAGAGATTGTAATACGCGTAAGGGGCGGAGGTTCCATTACGCAGGACAACTCGCCGTTGTTTATTGTAGATGGTTTCCCGGTTCCTGATATCAATGATATCGCACCTACAGATATTGAAAGCATTGATGTGCTGAAAGATGCCTCGGCTTCCGCGATTTATGGTGCGAGAGGCGCGAACGGCGTTGTGATCATTACCACCAAAAGGGCAAAGGCAGGAAAGAGTGTGGTTTCTTACAACGGGTTCTACCAGTTAAGAGCTTTTCCGCGTAAACTTGATGTGCTTTCCCCTTATGAATTTACGCTCGCGCAATATGAGTACGCCAGGTTGAGAAGTCAGGCTGAAGTGGATAATTTCCAGAAATATTTCGGTGTATATGATGACCTTGAATTGTACAAGGCGCAGAAAGGAACAAACTGGCAGGATGAACTGTTTGGCGATCCTCCGGCTTCGCAACAGCACAATGTAAGTGTGACAGGCGGTAACGATAAAACGAAAGTGAGTCTGAGTTATACGAACAACAAAGATGAAGGTTTGATGGTAGGCTCTTCTTATGAAAGGCATTACCTGAATTTCAAATTGAACCATGATATCTCAAAGTCGTTGAAGTTTGATTTCTCCACCCGTTATTCCAACGCCACAACATTGGGCGCGGGAACATCAGGTGGTTCCAGTGTAAGAGTTGGCGATGCGATTACGACGCGTCCGGTGAACGGTATTGCTGACCAGATCGATATCAGTGATTTGGTGGATGGTGCTACGGATGATTTGTATGAGGAGTTCCTGAGAAGTCTGATCAATCCCATCGACCTTACAAAGCAGGATTACAGGAGAAGGATCAGCAATGTGTTGAACCTGAATGGCGGGCTTACCTGGAACATTATGAAAGGGCTTTCCTTCCGTTCTGAACTTAGTTTGAACAGGAACGCCGAAGAGAACCGGCGCTTCTGGGGGCCGCTTACCGGTGAATCCAGGAATGTTGGTGGTAACCTGCCACTGGGTGAAACTTCCGATATTCTCAGAACCGGATATCGGCTGGCCAATACGCTTACTTATAATTTTAATGTAGGTGACGATCATCGTTTTACTGTACTTGTAGGTAATGAGTTGCTTGATGAAAATGGTAACAGTAAAGGCATGAGGGCTAAGTACTTTGCCGAGAACATCACGCCTGAAAAATTATTCGACAATATTGGTCTTGGAACGATGGATCGAATTGAATCAAGCGATAAGTATGGTTCTGCGCTTCAGTCTTACTTTGGAAGGGTCAATTATACGTTAAAAGGCAAGTACATTTTTGCTATGTCATTGAGAGCTGATGGATCCAGTCTTTTCTCTGAACAGAACCGGTGGTCCTATTTCCCGGCTGTGTCTGCAGCGTGGAGGGTTTCCGATGAGAACTTCCTGAAAGACGTTGCATTTGTGACCGATCTTAAACTGAGAGCTAGTTACGGGGAAGCCGGTAACAACAGGATCGCGATCAATTTATGGAAACCGGAATACACCATTTCCAATACGCGTACGATAGGATTCAATGACGTTGCAAATCCATATTATCATCCCCCAAGCATGTTGCCGAACCCTGGGTTGAAATGGGAGACAACAATCACCAGAAACCTTGGACTGGATTTCTCGCTGTTCAATAGTCGTATCAATGGTTCGCTTGATGCATATTGGAATACTACTAAGGATTTGTTGATTTCAGAACCTATTTCTGCCGATGGCGGTTATAGTACCCAAATGATCAATATCGGTCAAACTTCCAATAAAGGTGTTGAACTTGCATTGAATGGAATGTTGGTGAATAAAAAAGATTTTACACTTGGCGCATCCTTCAATATCGGGTTTAACAGGTCAAAAATTGACGATCTGGGCAATAACCCTTCTGCAAATTATAGCTCTAACTGGGCGGGAACAGATTTGAAAACCCAGGATGATTACAGAGTGATTCAAGGACAGACTGTTGGCCTGATGTACGGATTTGTAACCGATGGATGGTACACCACAGATGATTTCGCTTCTTATGATGCGGTGAACAACCGGTACATCCTCAAGGGTGGTGTTCCGGATCCGGGAGGCCTCATGGGAGGAATTTCACTGCGTCCCGGACTGCTTAAATTAAAAGATCTTGACGGCGACGGATTCATTACTGCGGATAAAGACCGCCAGATCATTGGTGTGGCGCAGCCTAAATTCTCCGGAGGTTTTGGGCTGAATTCCACCTACAAAGGATTTGATGGCTCAGTTTTCTTCAACTATGTGTATGGAAATGATGTGTACAATGCCGGAAAAATCTCATTCAATATGTATTACAGAAATTCTTACGGAAATATGTTGAATACCATGAACTCTAATAACCGGTATAAATATATTGATGGAGCGGGTAACCTGGTGACCAGTTTGGAAGGGTTGGCAGAATTAAACAAAGATGCGAAAATATGGACGCCCTTTTCCATGGGCAATGCCTCTCCCGTATTCCATTCTTATGCGGTTGAAGACGGGTCCTTCTTGAGGTTAAACAATGTTACGCTTGGTTATTCTCTTCCTCGTAACCTGATTTCCAAACTGAGTATGCAGCGCTTTAGAATATACGCTACCGTTTATAACGCGTTCCTCTGGACAAAATATTCGGGCTATGATCCTGAGGTAAGCGCTACGCGCAGTTCTGGTTATTCCGCGCTTACGCCGGGGGTTGATTTCTCCGGTTATCCCAAGAGCAGAACCTATACTGCTGGTGTAAACATTACTTTCTAATCTGGTTTGAGTGCTAAAAAGAAATATTATGAAACGAATTGCCATATTAACCTTGATTGCTGCCCCGATACTATTCGGTAGCTGTAAGAAGTTCCTTGAAAAGGAATATGATTCCGCCTTTACAAGGGAAACCATTTATTCGACAGAGGACGATGCGATAAAGGCGGTAAATGCCGTTTATGCCCTGTTCAATCAGGATGCTTATACTTCAAGGGTGTCAAACATTTTTACGGGTAACTCTGATATAGAAATTGGGGGTGTTGGAGCCAGTCCGGATAACTCCCGCCGCGACATCTGGTCTTTCGAAGCGACCGATGCCAATGCTGATCTCCGGGTGGTTTATCAATACGCATATTTCGCGATCAATCGTGCGAATGATTGTATAGAGGGTATTAAAGCGAGTCCGCTGTATGCCAGCGGTGATCCTACTTTTAAAAACCTGCTTGGTGAAGCATCAGCGCTAAGGGCATACTGGTACTATCTTTTGATGAACCATTTCGGAGATGTCCCTTTCCGGGCCAAAGCCACAGTTGCGGGGGATAGTCTTTATCTTACCCGTACAAACAGAGATTCCATTCTTACTTACCTTATCAACGACCTCAGAGCGGTGGAAGAAGGGATGTCATGGGCTGATGCACTGGATTTTGGAATAGAAAGAATTAACCGCGAGTTTGTACTTGGGTTCATTGCACGTCTTTCACTGATGAGGGGTGGTTACTGGTTGTATCCAGATATGGTAATGCGCAGGAAAGATGATTACCTGCAATATTATCAGATCGCAAGAGATTATTGTAAAAAGCTGATGGACCTAAAACCGCACACACTCACGCCCAACTTTTTGCAGATCTTTAAGAACCAGTGCGAGGGGCTTACGCCTGAAAATGAAGACATTTTATGGGAAGTAGCCTTTCATCCCGGATTCGGTGATGTGGCCTGGTGCCAGGGCGTTCGTGTGGATGCTGGTAACCATGATTATGGTTCCGGGTCAAATTATCTTAGCCTCTCTCCACACTATATGTATTCTTTTGATACGCTTGATCAACGTCTTAATGCGACATGTAACGTAGTGTATTATACAAACTTAACCACCAATACTTATCGTGATGAGATGCCTGTTGCTGTTAGTTCTATAGCTCCGGCAAAATGGAACCGTCTTTGGTTAAAGGCACCTCCAGGTAAAAACTCCGCAAAAGGAACAGGTATTAACTGGCCGGTGATGCGTTACTCCGATGTGCTTTTGATGTATGCTGAAGCAGAGAATGAATTGAGCAATGGTCCAACAGGAGAGGCCATCGCGGCGCTCAAAGCCGTACGTCAGCGCGCTTTTCCTTCCTCGGCCTGGGGTGAAAAAGTAGATGCTTACATAGCCTCGGTAAGTGGCGGAAAGCAAGCCTTTTTTGAAGCCATTGTAGATGAAAGGGCCTGGGAATTTGGCGGTGAATGTCTCCGCAAATATGACCTGGCCCGCTGGAACAACTACGGTGAAAAACTGGATGAGGCTTACAATACACTCTTCCAGATGGGGGCAGATACTTATGCGGGAACAGGTGCTTATTCAGGCTTGCCCGGGTATCTCTATTACAAAAAGAATGCTGATGGAACGCTCAATTTTCTTACAAAATTCAGGAGGCCCGAAGTGGAGCCGCCGGTAAAAGATGTGCCCACTACCGGTGCAAATCCCAACGGGTACATCCGCGTGAACTGGTTGAGGTCACTTTATAATAATACCACGCAGGGACCGTCAAACTTTATCCTGTATTCCTGGAGAGGATATATGCAGAATAAGTCCAAGCCGGTAAAATACATCATGCCGATCCATAGTTCCCAGATCACGGCCAGCCTCGGACGTCTTAACAATGATGGCTATCAGTATTGATCACCTTAAAAATTACTATCGTGCAAAATAACATCAATAAATACAGGATAGCGCTGGTCATGCTCGTGACGGCCGTCGTGCTTAATTTTTCATGTAAAAAAGATGATGAGCTTGAGATGGTGCGGCTTTTCAGGCCCGTACTGGCCGGTGACCTGGTTTCAGATGGCAACTGGATTCAAGCCGGGTGGCAATCCATTAAAGGCGCCACTTCATATACGGTGCAGATCAGCCGCGATACTTTTAAAACTGTTGACCGTACATTGGAGGCCGATTCGGCCGGCATTCGCATTGAAGACCTCCGTTGGGACCAGTTGTACCAGATCCAGGTAAAAGCCAACGCGAATGATTCCATATATAATTCCCGCTACTCCATGTTGGGGAATATCAAAACGCTTCGGTTCCCGACTATACTTAATGTGCCGGGAGGCAGCGAAGTGGCCGCCGATCAGGTGAAAATATCCTGGACAGCCGACCCCAATCCCGTTACATTGATCAAAGTGTTGAATGTAGACAGCACACTGGTTAAGGATGTGGCGCTTGATGGAACAGACAGAGCCAATATGTTCAAAGTAATAACCGGCCTCTCCGCATCCACAGAATACATCATCTACCTCTACAGCGGTACCACCGTTCGTGGATGGGTGAACGTTACTACTGATGAAGCGCTCTCCGGAGAAATCGTGGACTTGTCCGGCATCACCGATCGCCCATCAGTACTGATCGATACCATTGAGTCCGTTGCTTCAGGTGCCACTATTCTCCTGAAAAGAGGAATGACCTACACCATGTCGAAAACACTTAACCTTACCAAGTCTGTAACCATACGCGGTAAAGATGATCTTTCGATTCCTGACATGGCGTACATCCGCTTTACAAGTAATTTTACTTTCGCGTCCGGCGCTAATGTGGAATATGTCAGGTTCGAAAACCTGAAACTGCGCAGCGATAATTTCACCAGCCGCTATGTATTCAATGTGAATTCGCCTTGCACAGTCGGAGAAATTAGTTTTAATGGTTGCATGATCGGTTCTTTCAGAGGCATGTGCCGTTTCCAGAACCAGGCTGCCACACTTTCAAATTACAAGGTGAACGAATGCGTAGTGGATAGTGTGAAAGATTACGGGGTCATCAACGCCGATGGCGCGAACTGCCTCGTGGAAAATATCTCACTTACGAACAGTACATTCTATAAAACTGAGCGGATCGTAATGAGCACCAAGCCTACTCGCAGCCCGACTTCACTCACCATTAAAGACTGTACTTTCAACGAAGCACCGCTGGGCGGAACCGGTACTGCAGCAGGAAACTCTATTGCCGATTTTGGCAGTGGCACCGTTACAGGAGCTGTCGTGATCCATAACAACATATTCGGGCCGGGATGGCTCGCAGGAAAAGAAAATGGTATAACAAAAGGTGTGGTTTACGGAACCGCGAATGTGGACGGGTTCAATAATTTCGGCACCTCCGATTTCCAGCACGCATCAGGTGCCATTCCGAATACTGCGCCATATTCCAAAGCGTCCACAGCGCTGTTCCTGGATCCGGCAAATGGAAATTTCACCATCAACGATAATACTTTTGCAGGAAAATCTTCAGCCGGTGATCCGCGCTGGAGACTTTAACAACGAAATCAACTGTTGACAAAACGAGGTTTATACATGCGTTGAAGAATGAAACGCCGGGGAGTAGCTGAAAAGCATCCCCGGCTATTTCAAAAAAGATAAGCTGTATCATGATCAGAAATACATTGCGGGTATTGCGCCTGCCAGGGATTTTTTTGCTTTGTTTTTCACTCATCGCCATGAGTTGTAAAAAAAATATCTTCCCCGATCCTCCGGGAACAGGCACACAGGAAGAGGAGGAAGAACCTCAGGGACCCGTTCAGGAAAAAGCTTTCGCTTTCCCTGGCGCTGAAGGGTTCGGGAAAAATACCACCGGAGGCCGTGGCGGAAAAGTAATTAAAGTAACCTCGCTCGCAGATGCAGGCGCTGGCACACTACGGGATGCCATTAACCAAACAGGCCCACGCATCATCGTATTTGAAGTATCAGGAAATATTAAATTGAAAAGCACCCTGAACATCAAAAACAATGATGTAACCATCGCCGGACAAACCGCTCCCGGAGACGGCATCTGTGTACAGGACTATGATGTGGTGGTGGATGCCGACAATGTCATTATTCGTTATATGCGTTTCCGGATGGGCGACCTCGCGCAGCGCGAATCAGATGCCCTGTGGGGAAGGTATCACCAGAACATCATCATCGACCACTGTTCCATCAGTTGGTCGATAGATGAAGCAAGTTCTTTTTATTTCAACAAGAACTTCACCATGCAATGGTGCTTCATCACGGAAAGCCTGAATAAATCATTTCACGAAAAAGCGGATCATGGCTATGGCGGTATCTGGGGCGGAAGTAATGTGAGTTTTCACCACAACCTGCTGGCACACCACAACAGCCGCAACCCACGTTTCAATGGAGGTGCACGTTCCGGTATGACCAATCCTTTCTCCGATGTGGCTGAAAATGTGGATTACCGCAATAACGTGTTGTACAATTGGGGCGATAACAGCGCTTATGGCGGGGAGAATGGCAACCACAACATGGTGGCGAATTATTACAAGCCTGGCCCTGGTACGCCAACTTCTCGGAACAAACGAATCCTCGAAATTTCCATGGATGCTAATCCATCCCTTAACCCACCCGGTTTCGGAAAATTCTACATCTCCGCCAATTACCTGCATGGCAATACAGGTATCACTTCCGACAACTGGGCCGGTGGTGTTGATCTTCGTCCTGGTGTCATCCTATCCGTGGCAAAAGCGACCACAGCTTTCCCTTATGATACCATCACGCAGCACACGGCGGAAAAAGCATACGATCTTGTACTTGCTTACGGTGGCTGCAGTCTTTCCAGGGATGCGGTGGATACCAGGGTGGTGAATGAAGTAAAAGGGGGAACCGTAACGTTCAATGGTTCCAAGACAGGCAAAAAAGGAATCCTGGATTCACAAACAGATGCCGGTGGATGGCCCGTGCTGAACAGCAAGCCTGCTCCGGCGAATACCGCGGGCGATGGCATCGCGGATGCCTGGAAAACACAAAAAAAACTGGACCTGTCGAAGAATGTGGCGAACGGACGCAACCTCAGCACTGCCTACGACAATCTTGAAGTGTATATCAACAGCCTGGTGGAAGAAATTACCACGAAACAAAAAGGGCAATAAAACAGTACCATGATAAACCGACTGAGCACACTAAGCGTATTGATTTTCTTGTTTGTTGTTGCAAGTACACAAGCCCAGCCCCTGGCCTTTCCGGGGGCTGAGGGTTTTGGCAGATTTACTACAGGAGGAAGAGGCGGCCGCGTGCTGTATGTAACCAACCTGAATGATGATGG
>CAMLPA010000095.1 GCA_946481605.1 uncultured Flavihumibacter sp.
CCCAACCTCCTCCCCTACGATGGGGAGACCATATACCACGGCATTATCCTCACTCCGGAGCAATGCAGTTTCTTCCTACGAGAAATGCTCCACGATATTGAATGGAGGAATGATGAAGCGATTATTTTCGGCAAACACATTGTTACCAAACGAAAGGTAGCATGGTATGGCGATGAGCCTTTCTCCTACACGTATTCCAATACCACCAAAGAAGCGCTTCCCTGGACAAATGCGCTCGTGGAACTGAAACAACGGGTGGAAGAAGTTTCCGGGAACAGGTTTAATTCCTGCCTGCTCAACCTTTACCATTCCGGTGAAGAGGGCATGGCCTGGCACAGCGACGATGAAAAAACGCTGGTAGCCGGTTCCAGCATTGCTTCGCTGAGCCTTGGGGCGGAAAGGAAGTTCAGCATGAAACACCGCCGCACAAACGAACAGGTTTCGCTAATGCTGGCGCCCGGGAGCTTGCTGGAAATGAAAGGTGTTACGCAAACGCACTGGCTGCATTGCGTGCCGAAAACGAAAAGGGTAACGGAGCCACGGGTGAATCTTACTTTCAGGAGCATGGCGCAGCAGCGTTAAAAGACAGTTGGGTTAAAGAGAAGGCTGTTTCAAAACCCTTCGCAGTAAAGGAATCGCATGAAAATGATGGCATGCTCGTTTCCCCCAATTCCACTAAATTGTATCCTCAACTGAAAACACCGTTATGAAAAAAGCGCTCTTCACCCTTACTTTTCTGCTGCTGGCAACAACCCTTATTCATGCGCAACCGCCTTCTGCAACTGATGTACTGAAGGAAGCCCGGGTTGCTGCTGCGAAGGAAAAGAAAAAAGTTTTCATCATTTTTCATGCTTCCTGGTGTGGCTGGTGCCATAAAATGGACACGATCCTTCAAAGCGCCGACGTAGCGCCAATTTTCAACAAATACTATCTTACCCGACACATCACCGTCCTGGAATCGGAGGGCAAGAAAAACCTTGAGAACCCCGGCGGTAAAGCTTTCCTGGACCAATACCATGGCGGCAACTCCGGCATTCCCTACTGGCTGGTATTTGATGAGAAGGGAGCCCTGCTCGCCGATGCTCGCATCCGTAAAGAAGGTTCAGAAGAGCCGGGAAGTAACAGTGGATGCCCGGCCACCAAAGAAGAAATCGATTATTTTACACGGACCCTGCGCGTCACCTCTCAGATCACCGCAGCAGAAGCAGAAACCATCGCCAAAGCATTCCGCACGATCAGGGGACTTTAAGCCGCAACAAACGTTTTTTGTTACATTCAACAGGTAGCGTTGTAGAAAATGACAGGTCTTTACAGGGTTTACCACACGTAACTTTGGGTGTATTTTACACCAATGGAAACGAGGACAAAACCCGGCAAACTGATGCTCATAGCAGGATTTCTAGTTGTAACGATATTGTTCGTGCTCAGCCTGCTGCTCTGAGCCCGGCCCCCGCTTCTTTCCACCAGAACAACTGCGCAGGATGAAAAGAAACTCAATGCTTGCCCACATGCTTCTTGTGCTGCTTTTTCATTTCGGGCAGCCTGCACGTCCATGGGCGCAGGAACTTCGTTTCAAACACATCGGCATCAACGATGGACTTCCCCAAAGTTCTGTGTACTGCATGTACCAGGACGCCAAAGGGTTTATTTGGGTAGGTACCACCAATGGGCTCAGCAGGTACGATGGTTACGCTTTCCGCCACTTCAAGTTCAGCCAGGGCAATCCCCACAGCATCAACAGCAATGAAATGCTCAGTATGGCGGAGGATAGTCTGGGCAACCTGCTGGTGGGAACACCCAACGGACTCAATATTTACGACCCCAAAACAGAACGGTTTAAAGAAGCGCCGTTGGTTACGGGTGATGGTTCCGAACCTTACCGCTTCGTAAAAACCATCCTCAAAGCCCGGAACAACATTGTGTGGACCGGTTCCAGCAAAGGGCTACTCCGTTTTAACACCGCAAAGCAGGTGCTGGAAAAAATAAAGATTCCAGAAACCAATCCCGGATCGGTGACCGCGCTCTTTGAGGCTGCCGACGGCACCTTATGGCTGGGTATCGGACGGGCGCTCGTGTGCTGGAATCCTTCTTCCAATAAAATATCTCCCCTGCCGCAGGCGCTGTTGAACAATCCCGCTTACAATAAAAGCGCCATCAACAGGATCATACAGGATAAGGCGGGCAATACCTGGATCGCCACGGAAAGAAACGGACTCATGGTGCTTGATGCCAGTCGGCAACAGGTACTTAATTTTGAATCCTCCGGTAGTGAGGGGCGCGTGATGAACGATGTGGTGCGCGATGTGGTGGTGAAGGCTTCCGATGTTTGGGTGGGTACCAGGAACGGCGTTTACGTGGTTGGTCCTGATTTGAAAATAAAATCCAATCACCATACCGATCAGTTCGACCCCTACTCCCTTGCAGGCAATTCGGTATTCTGTTTTATGAACGACAGAGCGGGTGGCACCTGGGTGGGCACTTTCTCAGGAGGAATCAGCATTTACCAGCCCGGCAACAGCAACTTCAGCTACATTGCCGAACAACTGAATAGTAATCCCGGACTTAATTACAAAGTGGTGAGCAGTATCGTGGAAGATAAGTTGGGCAATCTTTGGATCGGTACTGAAGGAGGTGGTATCAACAAACTTGAGAAAACGACCGGGCGTTTCAGCTATATCAAACTCAGTCCCCAGCCGAACAACCTCGTGAACCAGAACATGGTGAAAACACTGGCGCTGGACGAAGCGCAGGACCTTTGGGCCGGAACACTGGAAGGACTATTCCATTACAATACAAAGTCAGGGAAAATAACACGGTTCCCTTTGGCAGAAAATCCACTTTCGGCGTTGGAAGAACAGGTGTACGGACTGGTTACAGATGGAACAGGCGTATGGGCCGGTACCAAGAATGGGCTTTTTCACGTTACCGCCACCGGGAAAACAACACGGTATAAACACCAGGAAAATAACCCGCGAAGCCTGGTGTCGAATGATATCAATACCCTGCTCCGCGACAGCCGCGGAGGATTATGGATCGGTACCGAAGGCGGCTTGGCATACCTGCCGGAAGGCGCATCTTCCTTCGAGCAATTCGGGAACGCATTCGTGGAAGTGTTCAACAGAAACGGCATCATCTCGATTTATGAAGACAGGAACGGAAATATATGGATTGGTACCAGGGGCGGAGGGTTAAAAGTGCTGGACCGCAACACGGGAAAGTTCTATGCCGTAGATGAACGCGCAGGCATTTCAGGCACCATTGTAAGGGCCATCACCGAGGACCGGAGCGGCAACCTCTGGGTGAGTTTCGATCAAAGTATCGCACGCATTATCCTGCACCGGAAACATCCGCCTTTTGAAACCGGAGCACTGGAGGTAACCAATTACTCCGTGAACAACGGGCTGGGCAGCAACGAATTCCTGAGTGGCGTATGCAGAACTTCTTCGGGTAAAATACTCTTCGGCGGGGTGAATGGGATACTCACCTTTCAGCCTGAAAAACTTTTCGTGAATAAAATCCCACCCCCGGTTGTTTTCACCGACTTCCTCATCAAGAATATACCGGTCAGCATCGGAGAAAATAACGGTCCGCTCAAAGCAGCGATCACCTATTCCAACCAGGTTACCCTCACACACGATCAGGCTTATTTCACCATCCGTTTCGCGGCCCTCAACTACATCAACTCCCGCACCAACCAATACGCCTACCGTATGGAAGGATTGCCTGGCGAAAAAGAATGGTACTTTGTGGGCAACCAGCAATCTGCTACTTATACCAACCTGCCGGCAGGTAATTATGTATTCAAAGTGAAAGCCGCCAACAACGATGGCGTATGGAACGAGCAACCCGCCACTTTACACATCAAAGTATTGCCGCCCATCTGGAAAACATGGTACGCCTACCTGTTTTATGCCGCCGTAATTGCAGGGCTGCTCTATCTTTTCTATTCCTACTCCATTAAAACCACCCGTTTAAAAAATGAATTGCTGATAGAACAGCTCAACCACGAAAAAGACCAGGAACTGATTCAGCGCAAACTCAGTTTTTTCACCAATATCTCCCATGAGATAAAGACCCCGCTCACCCTGATGCTTGCACCTATTGAAAAGCTGGTATCCACCACGCGTGACAACAGGATGCTGAGCCACCTCCAACTGATACAACGCAATGGAGAAAGGCTATTGAGGCTCACCGGTCAGCTACTCGATTTCCGGAAGTTTGAAGAAGGAAACATGCAGTTACAGGTAACCGAAAATGACCTGGTGCAATTCATAAAAGAAGTGGTTCAGTCTTTCGAAGGATACGCGCAATACAAAAACATCAACCTGCAATTCCAGTCAGCCGATCCGTTGCTGAATGCCTGGTTCGATAAAGACAAACTGGAAAAGATACTTTTCAACCTGCTCTCCAATGCGTTCAAATTCACCACGCCCGGAGACAGCATCACCATCACACTTGAAACAGATCCAACAGGAGAGAAAGCTTTTATCCAGGTGAAAGATACCGGTGCAGGCATCGCGCCGCAACACCTTGAGAAGATATTCGATCCGTTCAGACATTACAATGATACGGGCAGGCAGGTGGCGGGAACCGGCATCGGGCTGGCCTTCTCCAGGGGACTCGCCACTTTACACCACGGCACCATCACCGTAGAGAGCAGGCAGGAAAGTCCCGGGTTGAAAGGCTATGCCAACTTCACTATCACCATTCCCATCACGCCCAAAGCATACAACACCGACGAAATGGGCGGGAAAAACACCGTAGGAGCATCCGTTGAAAAAAACGTATTCGACCAGGAAAAAAACACCGATCCCGTCGTGGTGCAAACTGAACCTGGGAATCAGCCGGTAATGTTGGTGGTGGAGGATAATGCGGAAATGCGCCAGTTCATCGCAGATCATTTCCGGGAATTTTACCAGGTACACAGCGCCTCCAATGGAAAAGAGGGTTGGGAGATTGCCGTGGAAGTTATTCCCGATATCATCATCAGTGATGTGATGATGCCCGATATGAGCGGTACCGATCTTTGCCGCCAGCTCAAAACAGACCAGCGTACCAGCCATATTCCGGTTATCCTGCTCACCGCAAGGACGCCGCTCATCTTCAAAATGGAAGGGTTTGAAACCGGTGCCGACGACTACATTACCAAACCTTTCAGCGTAGCCTTATTACAGATCAGGGTGAACAACCTGCTGCAATCGCGCAAACAACTCCGGGAAAGGTACAGCAAGGACATCACCCTTCAACCCAGGAACATCGCCATCACTTCCGCCGACGAAATCTTCCTCGACAAAGTATTGCAATTCATCGACGACAACATCATGGAACCCACACTGAACGTGGAACAACTGGGCAAAGAAGTGAACATGAGCCGGATGACGCTGTACCGGAAGATCAAGGCGCTCACCAACCAGAGCGTGATCGAATTCATCCGCAGCACCCGACTGAAAAAGGCCGCACAACTGCTGCTGAGGAATGAACACACGGTGAACGAGGTCGCTTACATGGTTGGCTTCTCCGATGTGGATTATTTCCGGAAATGGTTCAAAACAGAGTTCGGCGTAACCCCTAAAGAGTACAAGGGACAAAAACCTTCCGCATAAGTTACCTCAGCCCTGCTTTTTCCTGTTCCAAAGCGCATCTGCCGAGTATTTGCCTCCTCCTAAAACAAATACCACCAGTGAAAGCACCATCAGGATGAACGACATGGATTTCACATCGAAAGCATCTTTCGCATGCGCCACAAAATAAGCGATGATCATGGTGAAAAAAATGGGCAGCACGCTTATCCTGGTGAACAACCCGATGAGCACCAGGAAGCCGCAGCCCAGTTCAGCAAAGATGACCAGGTTGAAAGAAAGTTTCGATCCGATTCCGATGATATCTCCAAACATGGGGAGGATCGCATCATAATTCGACGCTTTCATATAGCCGTAGCGCACGAAAATTCCGCCATAAATCAGGCGCAGCAACAATGCAGCAAGGTCGGAACTGAGTGGGGAAAGCTGAAGTAACTTTTTCATATTGGAAGGGAATTGATGAAAGAATGTAGTACAAATTTAAACGGCGGGAAGAATATAAAAGCTTCCGGTTACGACAAGAAGTGGGGAGGATGCGACATCTTTTATTGGGTCGGATGTATTAAATTGGCTGTATAATTATCATTATGAAATCCCCTAAACACCTTATTCTTTTTGCCTTATTCTTCCCGCTATGGACAATGGCTCAGCAAACCTATTCCCTTACAGGCGGCAGCGCCGCGCCAGAATGTGTGCAATGCAGAACACTGATAGAAAGCAAGCCCAAAGAAGTACTTTTCGGCATTGCTTTCCGGAATGGAAATGTGTACTTCGAAATGAGCAGTGAGGCCTGGTTCAGAAAAATATTCTCCCGTTCCACAGATGGAATTACCGCTGATATTGTATTGAAAGAACAGTTTTCCTGCGGAAAAGAAACGATCAGGCGCGAGGGGTGGCATACCGGGCAATTGTTGCCGCCGGTTTACCTTGATGAGCTGAACAGGCGCCTTGAAAAAGAAGAAGGGGGCCATATTTCTATTCTCCTGGGCAAGATTCCCGTTGCAATGGAGGGAAAAGAAATGGAAGGTAACCTGGTGGTATTGCGGGATAAAAAAGTGTGTTTCTACACCAACTTCACCAATATTCCCCGAAGCATGTGGGATCTGCTGGACATGGGGCTTTTTACAGAATCACTACTGCATACAGCCGACATTCCACTGGATTCCGAGTATGTACAGCGCATTCCTTTCACGGAAAAAATGACGAAGATTGTTCCGTTCCCGAAAGGCAGGTCCACTTTTGAACCTGAAACATTCCGCAAACTATACGATACCCTCCAGCAAAAAAAGCAACGTATTTCCAGGCTGGAAGTAAGGGCATTTTCTTCCATTGAAGGCGCCACAGCGCTGAACATGCAACTGCAAAAAGAACGTGGAGCCGGCATTGTAAAAATGCTGGATGCCCTTCAAACCGAAAATTTCACCAGCCAGGTTACCAGCGGTGAAAACTGGATGGAATTCTTCCAGTCCCTAGCAGGAACACCCTTCCAATACCTGGCTACGCTTCCGAAAGAAGACATCAAAATGCGTCTACGCAACAAGTCGTTACTCGACTCTATTGAACCCGTACTCGCGCATTCGCGTAAGGCCATCGTGACGTTCTACCTGGACGATAAAAATCCGGCAGACGCGATCAAAGACGGCGAACTCCTTACCCGGCTCGAAGCCGCCGTGGCTGCCCGGAATATTCAACTCGCGCTGGATATTCAAAGGTCAATTTATAAAAGAGTAACCGACAACAAAATACCCGCCAGCTATCTTGACGCCGTTACGATTCCCCGGGAAAAAGCTTTCAGCCGGTTGTTGAACGATAAGAACGTTTATAAACTGCTGCTGGAAGAAATTTATGAAGATGATGCCCTGAACGAGTTGCTCGCCATCGAAAAGACAGATCCCGCCAATGGTAAAATAAAATACAATATCTGCGCATTGCAACTGCGGCTCCTGCAATATGGCGACACGCTGATCAACAGGAACACGCTACTTGCCAGGCTTAACCAACTTCCTTCCTCAGGAACAGATCAGAAATTAGTGCGCAGGATGATGATCAACTACCATATACTGTTATGCGAAATTTACATGAGCCAGGGCAGCTTCGATAAAAAAGATGAAGCCTTACAAACAATCAGGGATAAATACCTTGACCTTAGCGTTTCTGATGAAGACCTGCTTTCTATCGCAAAATTCTTCTGTTATTATGCGCAATACGAATGGGCCTTCACACTCATCGAGCCACGGATCAGTCGCCTGGAAGTGAACGAGGATCTGCTGTTCTACTACCTTTCACTCTCCATTATTTTTGAACTGGACACCCGGTATCCTTTGTTTACAAGAACCATGCAAAATGCCATCGGAATTAACAATGCACGCTTCTGTGCCTTGTTCAACGCCATTGACCGGGGAGGTATAAGTATGCAATTGCTGCTGCTCCCCTTCTGGAAGAATATTTTCTGCGAGAGTTGTATGATGAAAACAATGTAGAAAAAATAAAAAATCAGAATTATTGTGCGATTCAAAAAATAATCACACCTTTGCATGCTAAGAATTTAAAACAACAACAATGCTCCAGCAATACAAACATATCAATACCAACCTGGCGGGCCGTAAAGGCAACGTTGCAGGATGCGGGGCATGTTCTTTCCATGATCTTCCATAGAAGGAAAATAATTGAAACATACGCCCCGCCTGAACCGCGGGGCTTTTTTTTGCCACTCGTTCAACCCAAAGCAATGTAAGCCCGGCCTTTATACCAACCCAGGAATCAGGCTTCCGAAAGGAAGCAGAAAGCAATACGTAAAAATCAATTTTTCGCATAACCGTATCAGTTACACTGATCACGGAACGGGATTTTCACGCCCTTCCCCGGTGGCACCGCTATAGCGGTGGCACCGGGGAAGGTGAAAACACCGTGAGCAAACTAAGATAGCATGAGCAAGTTAAAATTAAGCGCAAAGGAATTGCGCAAAGCAGGATACCCGGAAACGCCGGTAATCAGCATCGCCTTACAGGTAATGCAACAACATTTTAAATACGAAACAAAAGAAAAAGCAATGGACATTTTAAGCGCGGTACTGGCATCGCCCGCTACATATCTTGATGATGCCGTGTTGAAACTCATCGCCAGGCAACTGGTAGAAGAAACGGAACAGGAAGCAGAAACAGTTTCACTGAACAGGAGTGGCGCGCCCTTCGCAATATTCGGACAGGAACACATTGAAGCCGCCGCATTGAACCAGATGTACCAGGCTGCAAAACTACCGGTAAGCGTGGGTGGCGCATTGATGCCTGACGCGCATGCAGGTTACGGCTTGCCCATTGGCGGCGTGCTCGCCGTGAAAAACGCCGTAATTCCGTATGGCGTTGGCGTAGACATTGGCTGTAGGATGAGTTTAAGTCTGTTCGATATAGATCCCGTTGAATTGCACCGGAGAAAAGACTTCTTTGCACGAGAATTAAAGAACGCAACCTTATTCGGCAGTGGAAAATCCTTTCAACAGGCAGCAGACCACGCGGTTATGGATGATCCTGCTTTCGGAGCGCTTCCCCTGTTGAAAAAGCTGCATGGCAAAGCCTGGAAACAATTGGGCAGTTCTGGCAGCGGCAACCATTTTGCTGAATTCGGCGCGGTGGAGATCGCTGAAAAGGATGACGTACTGGGTGTTGAACCGGGAACTTATACCGGGTTGCTCACCCATTCGGGCTCCAGGGCGCTGGGTGCGCATATCGCAAACCATTACACGAAGATGGCACGCAGCAGGAGAAGGCTTCCCGGCGAAGCGTCGAATCTGGCCTGGCTGGGGCTGGATGAAGCGGAGGGACAGGAATACTGGCTCGCCATGAACCTTGCCGGCAATTATGCCACGGCCTGTCATGATGTGATACATGCGAAGATCGCCAGGGCGCTGGGCCGCAAGCCTTTCAAACGTGTGGAGAACCACCACAATTTCGCCTGGAAGGAAAACTGGGAGGGGCAGGAAGTAATCGTTCACCGGAAAGGCGCCACACCAGCAGGGAAAAATGTACTGGGCATCATCCCCGGCTCCATGGTGCATCCTGGTTTTATCGTAAAAGGAAAGGGCGAAGCCGCTGCTATCTGTTCAGCCGCACATGGTGCCGGTCGGAAAATGAGCAGGAGCAGGGCATCCAACAGCGTCACACACCACGAACTGAATCTGCTGCTGCTGAAAAACGGCGTAACACTGATGGGTGGTGGTCTGGATGAAGCGCCCCACGCATACAAAAGCATTGAAGAGGTAATGAAGAGTCAGCGGGGGTTGGTGGATACCGTGGGGCGGTTTATACCGAAGATCGTGCGCATGGATGGCACCACACCGGAGCAGCGGACGGATAAGTGGAACTTTGTTTAGGGTAAAACCCTATTGCAGAACACCAAACTGTTTTAACATGAAAGAATATTTAAGTCTGATAGAACACCCTCCATCAGCAGAAAAAATACTAACCAATAAATACATTGTTTTATGGATGATTGTAACAGTAACCAAAGCGGACTGGATCCTGGC
>CAMLPA010000096.1 GCA_946481605.1 uncultured Flavihumibacter sp.
AGTAGAAAAATCTTATATCGCCACCCCGCAGCAAACCATGCAGGGCTTTATAACCAGTCCGGGTACCGCTGGTAAAAAGATGACCCTCTTTACAGGAAAGCAACCGGTAAAGGATATCTCGTTGGTGAACCTGGAAGGTAAAATGGTTAGTCTGGGCGATTATAATGGTAAAATACTGGTCGTGGATTTCTGGACCACCTTGTGTACGCCTTGTGTGGCCGCTTTCAGCGGATTTGAACGTGTGGTAGAAGATTATAAAAAAGAACCGTTTCAGTTGTTTGTGATCGACCTTTTTGAGGATGAAACAACCGTTAAATCTTTTGTGGAAAAAAAGGGAATCTCGCTCCCCGTACTGCGCGATGAAGAAAACAAAGCTTACGACATTCAGGGCACACCTACGAAAATCGTATTCGACCCAACAGGTAATATAAGGTTTTACGCTTCAGGTTACGCCGGTTCTACCGACAGGGAATACTATAAACTGAAAGCCATGGTGGAAATCGTAAAAGCTAAAAATTCAGACCTGGCGAAAGTTAAGAGCCATTGATAGTAGCACGAAATGATAAGCTGTAATCCGATGATGATTGCATGATGTTGAACACGAATTGATTTTATTTATGAAGAAACTGATTTTTGCGGCATGTTTACTGTGCTCGCTAAGCCTGACCGCGCAACAAAAAAACGCCGACCCTAAACTTGAAGCGCTGAAAAACGAAAAGGATCAGACTGTCCTCCGCCAGAAAATCAAGACACTGGAAAATGGTTCCGCTGAAGACATGGAATTGCTGGTGCGGTATTATGATAAGGACGCGGCCAAAAAAGCTGCTGTAACCAAAAGCCTGGTGAAAAAATATCCTCAAAGTCAACAGGCAATGATGCTGAGACTGACTCCTTTTCTGAAAGCTGAGGGGCCTGATGGTATGGAAAAGCTATTGGCGGTAATGCTCAAAGATTATCCCGGCATCAACCTCGACCTTGAAAAAACACTGGTCGCGGCCGCTTATGCAGAGCAACCAGACCTCGAAAAAGTACGGCAATACCTGAACATGGTAGAGGACGAGGTAATGAGGACAAGAGCCGTGACGCAGGTAGTGGATATTATTGCCGGATATGACAATGCCGCGGCGCTGCAATTTTCAACAGGAGAACTGGACCGCGTAAAGCAACTTAAAGCGACTACCGGGCCAAATAAATCCATGAAACCTGATCCGCAAACTGCCTATTACGATTACATCAATCAATATGGGAAGTTGCTTTTCAACGCAGGTAGAAATGAGGAAGCATACCAGTACACTAAAGAGGCATACCAGCACATAAAAGACAAGGATGCTGAATTGATCGAGAACTATGCTTTCCTTTCCAGCCTGAACGGAAAATACGACGAAGCGCTTCCCATTCTCGCCAAAGCCGTAAAAGAAGGTAAGCTCGAAAAGAGATATGTGGACCAGGTGCGGAAAGGCTATGCCCAGCTCAATCCCGGTAAAGATGTGGATGCTTACATTGAAGGACTTCAGCAAGACTTCAAAGCAAAGATCCGCGGTGAAGTGGTTAAACTACTCGTCAATAAAGCGGCGCCGGATTTCTATGTAACCGATGTGAACGGGAAAAAAGTTACGCTGGCGGATTTTAAGGGCAAGACCATCGTGCTGGACTTCTGGGCCACCTGGTGCGGACCTTGCGTGGAATCTTTCCCTGCCATGCAGATGGCCGTAAACAGGTACGCGAATGATCCCGATGTTAAATTCCTCTTCATTCATACCTGGGAGAATGTGAAAGACCCGCTTACGGACGCTAAAAACTTTTTAAGCAAAAGGAAGTACGCTTTCGATCTCTATATGGACCCGCGGGATCCGGCCACCAAACACAGTGCCGCCGCGGATGCCTTCAAAGTAAATGGTATTCCGGCCAAGTTCGTGATTGACGGCAACGGCAACATACGCTTTGATGTATCAGGCTTTAAGGGCAAAGCCGAAGCCGCCGCTGAAGAACTTGTTCAGATGGTGGAGATCGCCCGCAAAGGCGCATAGGAAAACCGTGTGGTGTTCATGATAAAAATGATGTATGAAAAAAGCGATGCTTATTGTAATGTTGAAAGCCGTGGTGCTTTTTGCTTTTGCACAGGACGAACATCCTGTTTCGTGGAAGTTCGATGTAGTGAAAACCGGTCCTTTAACCTATAAGGTACAAATGCATGCCACGGTGAAGGCGCCTTACCATATTTACCCGCAACAGGCTTCCGGCGGTATTGGTATGCCCACTTCCATTGTTTTTTCAGAAAATGCCAACCTGGAAATGTTGGGCGGAATAGAAGAGAAAGGCGTGGAGCCTGTGGGGGATGAAGGTGCGGCACATTATTCAAAAGGGGTAACCTTTTCGCAAACCGTAAAACTCCGTTCCAACGAAAGTGTCA
Organism: uncultured Flavihumibacter sp.; assembly: GCA_946481605.1. The sequence continues at coordinate 2,411 of CAMLPA010000096.1, forward strand.
CTTTGCAATTCAGGATCAAATACATGGCCTGTACCGACCTGATGTGTCTTCCGCCAGCCTCCAGGCAATTTAGTATTGTACTGAACGATAAGGAAGGACCAGTGGCAGGGGAGGAAAGTTTGAAAGCAACGCCGGATTCTGCTCAACTGGCCGTAAAATGGAAGTATGAAGATTTCGTGATGCCCGATGTTTCCGGTAACTCTGTTGCTACAAAGACCATCACCGCAGCCAACAAATATACCTTCATCGATTTCTGGGCCAGTTGGTGTGCGCCATGCCGCGTGCAGGCCAGGGCCTTACTGCCGCTGTACAAAAAATACAGCGCCCAAGGCCTGGGGGTAATAGCCGTGTCGTTGGATACTGATGCTAAAGCATGGAAGAAAGCGATTGCCGATGATGGTTATATCTGGACCAACCTCAGCGATATGCAGGGGTTTGATTCGCCACTCAGCAAAAAGTACGGCATAACCGCCATCCCAAGAAATTTCCTCATCAATCAGAAGGGAGAAATCATTGCGGTGGACCTGCATGGCAAGGCGCTGGAAGCGCAACTGGAAGCATTGTTCAAGTAAGCCAATTAATGTTCAAAAGATGAAAAAGATATTATTCGCGCTATTGCTCCTGCAACTGGGTGCATTCGCGCAAGGAAAAAAGAAGTTTACCATAAACGGTAAATACGGTTCTTTTAATGCGCCGGCCAAAGCTTACCTGGAGTATGAACTGGATGGTAAAACAATCGTGGACTCGGTTGTGTTGAAAAACGGGAGTTTCAAATTTAGTGGTAAGGCCCCGGTTTCGCCCGTGGAAGCGGCTTTGATTTTTGATACGAAAGGTGTGGGGAAACGTAAAAGTTTTGAGCAAGCCACTGTTTACCTTGAGCCAGGCAATATCAGGTTTGTATCTAATGGGAAAAGCACTCTGGGCGCGCAAATCACAGGAACACCCAGCAACAACGACTACACCGATTTTAACAACCTGGTGGATGCTGCATTTGCGAAAATGACCCCGGAAGACAGGAAGTTCCTCGAAGGAAAGATATCTCCTGAAAATACACCGGATTTTGAAACGCAACTCGCGGGATTTAAAAAAAGATACAGCGACCTTACCCTGAATGCTTATATAGCATTCATTCAATCGCACCCGGGAGCCAGGCTAAGCCTGGATTTGTTGCCCAAAGTAGCTTACGACCGCGACTACACTATTGTGAAGCCTTTATTTGACGGTCTTTCTGACAAAGTAAAAACCAGTACGGAAGGCGTGAAATTCGCGGAAAGCCTGGAGCGTATGAAGAACACAGGCTTCGGGCGTACTGCACCAGATTTTGAACTGCCGGATACAACGGGCCAGATGGTGAAGTTGTCTGCTTTCCGTGGTAAATATGTGCTGCTCGATTTCTGGGCTTCCTGGTGCGGACCCTGCCGCGCGGAAAATCCGAACCTGGTTAAAATGTACCAGCAATTCAGTACGAAGAATTTTACGATTGTAGGTGTATCGCTTGACAGGCCCGGCAGCAGGGCCGCGTGGCTGTCTGCAATTAAAAAGGACGGACTTCCCTGGCTGCAACTTTCCGACCTGAAATGCTGGGACAGTCCTGCAGCAAAATTGTTCGGCGTTCAGGCCATTCCGCAGAATTTTTTAATTGATCCCAATGGTGTGATAATAGGGAAAACCCTGATGGGTAAAGACCTGGAGCTGAAATTGAAGGAGATTTTCAAACTGTAAAAATTTTGATGCTTGCCGTAGACTCGCCTCAACGTTAGTTGGGGCGAAGTTTTTTACATGGCTCCCTGCATTCTTCAATTCTGTGGTCCAATACCTGAAATTGAACTATGTTTACAACTGGCATAGCTTCAGCATCTTGGATCAGAACCAACAATATACAGACAAAGAACTATTTCTCCGGACCAGCCGCGGAGATGAAAAAGCGTTCACGGATTTATTTTACCGTTGGAAGGACAGGGTTTTCGGTATCGCCTATCATTTTACGGAACACCCGTTCCGTTCGGAAGAAATTGTACAGGATGTGTTTTTATACCTTTGGACGAACAGGGTTGGATTAGCTGCGATCGATCAGCCGGAGGCATGGATTTACACACTGGCCCGGAACCGGTCGATGACGGCGTTCAAAACGCTTTTAAGAGATGCTTCCTCCCGTGCGGAGGCATTGGAGTACCTGCCCCGCCAGGAAGCCGCCAATTCCGGCAACCTGGAGTTGGATGACCTGAAAAGAATGCTGGAGCAGGCTCTCAACCTGCTTACACCCCAGCAGCGGCGGGTATTTGAACTCAGCAGGCTGGAAGGGTACGACCGTGAAGCCGTGGCCCGCGAAATGGGCATCGCCAAAGCAACGGTAAGTGTTCACCTCACCATTGCACTCCGTACAGTACGGGCTTACCTGCTGGCCCGCCTTGATGCGCTCACAGTGCTTTTACTGCTCCGGGAATTTTTTTAAAAAAAATCCACATTCAGCTAATAACGTTTGCCGGTTCCGGAGACTACCTTATTACAGCAACAATAATTTCATGGAAACGCAACGTATAAACGACCTGCTCCACAGGTATCTCCATAAAACGGCCACACCTGCCGAAAGGGAGGAGTTATTTCTGTTGGTACAGTCGTTGAAAAACGATGGGCCGCTGGAGGAGGTGTTGTCCGGGATAGATGTATCCCTGCTGCCGCCGGTGTCTTTGCCGGAAGAAGCGGGCAGGGAAATGCTGGAGGCCATATTGCGGGTAGAGCCGGTTGCGCCGGTAGCCATGGTGCCCGTTCACCGGGTACATTTCCTGCGGAAATGGCGCTGGGCCGTGGCTGTAGTGCTTGTATTGGGCGTTGCGCTGGCATTCTGGATCAACAGAAAGGACGCACCCGCTCCCGAACTGGTAAAAATGGATGTACGTGATGTTGTGCCCGGGAAAGAAGGCGCGGTACTAACGCTTGCGGATGGCAGCCAGGTGGTGTTGGACAGTATGGGGAACGGACTGGTGGCCACACAACATGGCGCACAGGCCGTGATCAGGAACGGGCAACTCGTTTATGAACCCACAGCGCAAACTTCCGGAGAAGTGCTGTACAATACCATGACCACGCCACGTGGGCGGCAGTTCCAGGTGATGTTGCCCGACGGTTCGAAAGCCTGGCTCAACTGCGCCTCCTCCATTCGTTTTCCAACAGTGTTCTCCGGTCAGCAACGGGTGGTGCAGGTTACCGGTGAAGTGTACCTGGAAGTGGCGAAGAATGCCGGCCAGCCATTCATTGTGCAACTCCCCAATCAGTCTTCGGTTGAAGTGCTGGGTACCAGTTTCAACATCAATGCTTATGAAGATGAACCCACGCTGAAAACGACATTGCTGGAAGGCGCTATTCAATACAAACGCGGCACGGAAGTACAAAAACTGGTTCCCGGCGACCAGGTGCAGGATGATGCACAGGCCAGCAACGGGTTACGGAAAAAACAGGTGGAAGATATAGAAGAGATCGTGGCCTGGAAGAATGGCTACTTTAGTTTCTCCGGCACCAATTTCTCCACCATCATGCGGCAGTTGGCCCGGTGGTATAATGTGGAAGTTGTGATCAATGGAGCATTGCCGGCCCGTTCTTTCAGCGCTTCGGTGAGCAGGAATATTTCCCTGGAGAACCTGCTGAAGGCTATGGAAGTTTACGGAATCCGCTCGTCGTATGAAAATGGACGCGTGGTGATAACGCCTTAGGAAGAACAATATTTTTAACTATAGACCTGCCTGAAAGAAAGCCGCTTCGTGTACGAGACGAAGCGGCTGGAAGTCAGGTTGAGCAAACAAATTTCATCGCTTAAGACGCTTTTTATTTTTCAACCAAAACTGACCAAAGTTATGCTTTTAAAGGATTTCTTTGTCCGGGGCACTTATTTGCCTCCAGGATGCTTCACCAAAACTTTGCGGATCATGAAAGTTACCGCTATTTTACTGCTCGCTGCCTGTCTGCACGTTACTGCCAGGAGCTTTTCTCAGAATGTTACCATTTCAGCGAAGAAGGCCACGCTGGAAAAAGTGATCCGTGATGTGCGGTCACAAACCGGGCTCTCGTTTATGCTGGACCTGCAATTGCTCCGCAAGAGCCGTCCTGTGGACCTGGACATTAAGAATGTACCGTTACAGGAAGCACTGAACCAACTGTTCCGCACGCAGCCCCTCGGCTACCGCATTGTAGATGGTGTGGTGGTGGTGTATGAAAAAGAGGTTGCCCCCAAAAAAGAACCGGTGGCCGAAACGGTGATCGCTTTCGTGACCATTACCGGAACTGTGGTGGATGGGAAAACACAGGAGCCTGTATCGGGGGCCAGTGTGCTGGTGAAAGGTTCCGCCAAAGGCGCCACCACCGATCAGAACGGAAAGTTCAGTATCGATGCCAATCCGGGCCAGGTGCTGGTGATCAGTTCCGTTGGCTTCGAAAGCCAGGAAGTAGTGGTGGGCGGCCGCACGAACCTGCGTATAGTACTCAGCGTTTCCGATGTGTCCATGAAAGATGTGGTGGTAACGGGAATGTTCAACCGCAAAGCCTCCAGCTTTACCGGCGCTACCACCAGTTTCACACAGGATGAACTCCTGAAAGTGGGCAGTGTGAACGTGCTGCAAAGTCTTCGGAACCTGGATCCGGCCTTCCAGATTATTGACAATATGGAATTGGGGTCCGATCCTAACGCGATTCCGAATATCCAGTTGCGGGGACAATCCGGGCTGCCCGATCTTCGGGGCGAATACACTACAAACCCCAACCTGCCCTTATTTATCCTGGATGGTTTTGAGACCACGATTCAGAAAGTGATCGATCTCGATATTTACCGTGTAAAAAGCATCAACGTATTGAAAGATGCGGCATCCAAAGCCATTTACGGTTCACGTGCCGCCAATGGGGTGGTAGTGATTGAAACCATACGGCCGCAGGCCGGGAAACTGCGCCTTTCCTACAATACCAATATTACTTTACAGGCACCCGATCTTTCCAGTTACAACCTTACCAACGCGGCGGAAAAGCTGGAAGTGGAACTGGCGGGCGGCATCTATTCCAACTCCACCGCAGGCAGTGGCCAGTATATCCTGAAACAACGCTATAACGAAAACCTCGCGCTTGTATTGAGCGGGGTGAATACCGACTGGCTCTCGAAACCCGTACAAAACGGCTGGGGCCAGCGCCACTCCATGCGCGTGGAAGGTGGCGACGAAAGTTTCCGTTATGGCGTGGACCTCATGTACAACAAAGTAACCGGTGCCATGAAAGGTTCCGATCGGAAAACCACCACAGCGGCCATCGATCTTACCTATCGCGTGAAAAAAATATCGTTCAACAATATTCTAACCATCACCAACAACAGGGCCGATAATTCACCCTGGGGTGACTTCTCCCAATATGCCGCGATGAACCCCTACCTGCCCTACCAGAATGAAAACGGGCAGATACTGAAGGTGATCAATACCATCACAAGACCACAGGGCGGCGGCGCTCCCGGTGCCGTGGCCAACGAATCGGTGTACAACCCGGCTTTCAATTCAACCCTGAAAATACTGGACTATTCCAGGTACACAGACATCACCAACAACTTCAACCTTGACTGGCGTTTACTGCCCGGTTTAAGGGCCGTAGGTAATTTCAGCATCACAAAACAATTGAACGAAAGCCACGAGTTTCTTCCGGCTGAACATACTATGTTCACTACTTCCGAGTTCTCCGGCGCAGGCGCGTCCAGGAAAGGCCGTTACACGAAGGGCGATGGCAGTATCGACTTCTATTCCGGAAGGCTGATGCTGAACTATACAAAGAATGTTGGTCTGCACTACTTTGCGTTGAACGGTGGCGGCGACTATACCAGCAACCAGACCCTGAACATCGCCCATGCGGTGGAAGGTTTCCCCAACGACAGGCTCGATTTTATGTCGCTCGGATTGCAGTACCTGCTCAATTCCCGTCCAACCGGTTTTGAGAGTACCGTGAAAGATATGAGCGGCATTGTTTCCGGCAACTACTCCTTTGATGACCGGTTTCTCTTTGACGTTTCTTACAGGGCCACCCAATCTTCTTTGTATGGAAAGGACAACCGTTGGGGGCAATTCTATTCCACGGGAATCGGCTGGAACGTTCACAAAGAAAAATTCATTGCTGACCTCGGATTCATCGACCAGTTCAGGCTCCGTGCCACCAACGGATACACTGGTTCGCAGAACTTCAATTCTACCATCAGTAAGTCTACCTACGCTTATTACCTCAGGAATGCTTACGCCACATTTGGCAATGGCGCGACGCTGATTGGCCTGGCGAATCCCGGTCTTAAATGGCAGCGCCGCCAGGATATGAACTTCGGAACGGATATCTCCCTTTTCAAAAAACTTAACATCAGGGCCGACTACTACATCAGTACCACCGATGGGTTGGTAACGGACATCACCTTGCCGCCATCAGCGGGTTTCAATACTTACAAGGCCAATCTCGGGAAAGCGGAGAACAAAGGGATAGATGTACGGCTGGATTATAAAATATTCAGCAATGCAGCCAAAAAGAGTTCGCTCACCATCTTCGTGCTGGCTTCGCACAATAAGAATACCATCAGGGAAATCTCAAATTCACTTAAGGCATGGAATGCCTCACAGGATTCCATCAGCGGCAACAACGCGACCACCAACAAAGACGCCGCCAAACCACGCGTAAGGTTTGAAGAAGGACAGTCGATGAATGCGATATGGGCCGTTCAATCCCTCGGCATCGATCCGGCTACGGGCAGGGAAGTGTACCTTAAAAAAGACGGCACCGTAACTTACAACTGGAACGCCAACGATCAGGTGGTGGCGGGCGATCTGCTGCCGAAAATATCCGGCAACTTCGGGTTCAACTTCCAGCACCAGGGGCTGCAGGTGAACACTTCTTTCCGTTTTCAATATGGCGGGCAGATGTACAACTCAACACTGGTAAGCAAAGTAGAGAACGCAAACATCTACCAGAACGTGGACAGAAGGGTGCTTACCGACAGGTGGCGCAAGCCCGGTGATGTGAGCTTCTTTAAAGATGTGGCCAGTACCACCGTTACCCAACTGAGCACCCGTTTCGTGGAAGACAACAATCAACTCAATTTCGCTTCGCTGAACATCGCTTACGACCTGGAAAGAATCAGGGCCATCAAATCACTTGGCTTCTCCAGGCTCAGGGCCGGACTCAATATGAACGAGGTATTTGTGCTTTCTTCTGTGGAGGTTGAACGTGGTACCGCATACCCCTTTGCGCGCAGTTTCCAGTTCACCCTTCAGGCTTCATTCTAAAAACCGAACAACATGTCAATTAAACGAACTATACATATACTCGGGCTGGCGTTCCTGCTATTTTCGGTCGCCTCCTGTAAAAAATGGGTGGAGGTTTCTCCCAAGACCCAGATAGAGGACCTGGATTTTTACGGCAACGAACAGGGTTTTAAAGAAGCACTGAATGGTGTTTACCTGCTGATGGGGCGCCCGGCGCAATATGGCCGTGAACTTACTTTCGGCCTTGCCGATGTGCTCGGCGGCATGTATGTGCTGAACAGTTCCAACGGCTCCCTGGCTTACCGCGATGCTTTCGCGGGATTGTACACCAATGCGGCCACGCAAAACATCATCAACAGCGTTTGGGCCAACCAGTACAATGCCATCGCGAACGTGAA
>CAMLPA010000097.1 GCA_946481605.1 uncultured Flavihumibacter sp.
ACAAAACCGATATTGGAAACATAAAATTGCTGCAAGGCAAGCAGGGAGGAATTGGGAGAAAAACTGGCATCGTTGGAAACCAGTAAAAGATATTCCCCAACCGGAAGCGCTTCATGTGCGATCTCCGTTTTATGTGTTTGGTAGTCATCATTTACGGGCAAGGACTGCGTGGTATTTTTGAAAGAAGGAAGTGCAACAATTCTTTTCCAGAAATCTTTGTTGAAGTTATTGCCCTTCAATTCCGTTTTTAATGCACCAGTCATTCTTATATACCGGATATGAATACCCGAAATATTCCGGAAAGAGACCAAAGACCGGAATGGCTGGCCTGGAATGTTTACCTTTTCCGTATGCAGTTGTATCTCTTTAGAACGGATATCCCTGGCCAGGATGGTACAGTTTGTTTTCCCTTCAGAAGAATCGGGCTGAGCTAGTACTTTCTCACAGATGGCCAAAGCTTCTTTGTACGCATAACGATGGGTGGTATCCTCAAAAGGCTGATAGGATGCCGCTTTCCCCGCCCAATCCTCCGCCAGCAGGTACCAGGCCTGGGCCGCCGCGGGTGTTTGTCCGTATTGACTGGTCAGGTGCCGCACACTCATCCGCCATAATTCATCTTTATCCGACTGAACGGCATGTTCACGAACAAAGGAAAGCCGTTTAATATCCGCATCCAGCAAAGCATCCGGCGTTTTATCGTACAGATGAAAACGGATGATGTCCTGGAACAGCAACAATGCTTTATGGTATAATGAACTGGAATCTGAAGTTGGAAATTTCACTTTCACGAACTGATCTGCCGGATCGAAAGCCGCGTTCATATTGATGCGGAAGGGATCTTTCGGTTGAATGAGCGTTCTTTCCTCATTTGTATAATACTCCAATGCACGAAAAGCAAGCAGGTCGTACATTGTAGGACGCAGGTGCCGCATATTGCCTTTCCGGATCAGGGGTTCATAAGCAGACAATTGCACCGACTGAAGCTGCTCCGGTGTTTGCAGCGAAGCCTGGTACAATGTGCCGATCTTCTGGTGGAGATCGGCTGCGGCCCAGGTATTGATGTTGTCATTTTTCTGAACGGCCACATTAGTTCTGTCGTACAACCGGTACCTGTTGTTCTGAAGGTACCGCCAATATTGTTCCGCAAGCATATTCTGCAGAATGGCACGGGAAACACCAGCCGCTGCAGCCGTTTCTTTTTCCAGCATGGAAATAGCAATGGGAACAGGTTCATCCTGTATGGGCTCTGTGAGTATAATCCGGTACACGAGGGCTTTTAGCCTTTGTGGTTCATTTTTTTCCTGGGTGGCGCGGGCGCTCAGTTTTTCAACTTCTGCAAGCGCGTCTTTCGGCAACCCTTTCTTATTGATCAGCGAATCAATCTTTTTCCAGTATGTCGCATACATTTTTTCCGTGGTTTGCGCCTTTCCCATAAAAGGAATCAACAAGAAAAGCAAAACAAATCCGCGCCTCAAATACTTACAGAACTTACTACGATACTGAACCATGCTGCAAATTTTACTACAAGTTATCAAAACAAATACCAGGTTGACTACCCTGAAGCGGGTATAGTTGCATGTAGAATGCAAAACCACAAAGTATTACATAAGCGTGTAGAAAAAAACAGTGTTAAAACGGATTGACTGGTGTTGTAAGAAGTCCTACATTTGATTTTTAAAATTAGTTTTTATGCATGAAATGAAATTGCGGACGCAGGTTGATTATGAAGAAGACGATGGTGAAGGTGCGCCGGTATTGCGCGATGGAGGAAGGAGTCGTTATCCCCAACGCGTATGGGATGATATTGAAGCGGCTTTGGCGGAAGAGGGTCCGGGAACACCACATGAAGTAGTAATGAAAGAAATGGAGGAATGGTTAATAGCACTAAGGGCATCAAGATCAACTGGAAGGATGTAGCAAAGGAAAGGTTCAGGGAAATAACGGCTTACCTGGATGAAAAATGGCCACCTTATGTTTCAGAGAAGTTCTTTGCCAGAACCTGGTTTGCAATTGAATGTATTGTGAAGAATCCGGGAAGGTACAGACCTTCAGAAAGAACAGGCATCAGAGAAGCTATTCTTCATGGAAGGTGTATGCTGCTCTATTCGATTAAGAGTGAAACTGAAATTGAGGTCCTGACTTTCTTTGATACAAGGCAACATCCATCTAAGAAGTTTAGTGGCTATCAATAACCTGAAATCGCGTCTTTTGAAGTGCCTCCAAACAAAAAAGCGGCGAACTTTCGTTCACCGCCTTCAATATGATGTTGCTGTAAAAATTATTTTTTCAGCACTTCAGCCATTGTTTTGCCGATATCAGCGGGGCTATCTACCACGTGGATACCACATTCGCGCATGATCTTCATTTTCGCTGCTGCGGTATCATCTGCTCCACCAACGATTGCACCGGCGTGGCCCATACGGCGACCGGGAGGCGCTGTTTGTCCGGCGATGAAACCAACCACGGGTTTGGTACCATGTTCTTTGATCCAGCGGGCGGCTTCGGCTTCCATGCCACCACCAATTTCACCGATCATTACGATACCGTGGGTATCAGGATCGTTCATGAGGAGTTCAACGGCTTCTTTAGTAGGTGTTCCGATAATGGGATCACCTCCGATGCCGATGGCGGTTGTAATGCCCAGTCCGGCCTTGGCTACCTGGTCAGCAGCTTCGTAAGTGAGGGTACCGGATTTAGATACGATACCAACATTGCCTTTTTTGAAGATAAAGCCGGGCATGATGCCTACTTTGGCTTCATCGGCGGTGATCACACCGGGGCAGTTTGGTCCGATCAGGCGGGTGTTTTTACCCTGGAGGTAATTTTTCACCTTCACCATATCCTGTACGGGAATGCCTTCAGTGATACAAACCACCAGTTCAATACCTGCGTCAGCGGCCTCCATAATTGCGTCTGCCGCGAAGGCAGGGGGAACGAAAATAATAGATACGTTTGCATTGGTTTGCTGCACAGCATCCAGTACGGTATTAAAAACGGGCCTGTCGAGGTGTTTGGTGCCGCCCTTACCCGGGGTTACACCGCCTACCACCTGTGTGCCGTATTCAATCATTTGGGTAGCATGGAAAGTTCCTTCCGTACCTGTAAATCCCTGTACGATGATCTTACTGTTCTTATTAACTAATACAGACATATCTGCTATTTTGGTGATTATAACTTATTGGGCGGGGCAAAGGTAAGGGTTTTAGCCTTTATTTTTCCTGTTCATCTCCATCATCCGAAGCTCCTTCGCATCCTGCAGGAACTCGGAGGCGAAAATAAAGTTGTTCAGGCGCTCATTTTTCGAGAAAATGATCTCCTGGTTGGAGCCCTCCCACTCTTTTAACCCTTCGTACAGGTAAATGATGTGGTCGCCGATCTCCATTACACTGTTCATATCGTGGGTAACAATCACGGTGGTAGTATTGTATTCACGGGTGATTTCCTGGATGAGTTTGTCGATGACGAGGGAAGTCTGGGGGTCCAGACCGGAATTCGGCTCATCACAGAAAAGATAATGCGGATTTAACACGATGGCCCGGGCGATACCCACACGTTTTTTCATCCCGCCGGAGATTTCTGCGGGGAACTTGCGGTTGGCTTCATTCAGTTGAACGCGGTCCAGCACTTCGTTTACCCGTTTTCTTTTTTGTTTGTAGGAATCGGTGGTGAACATATCGAGGGGGAACATGATATTTTGCTCCACGGTCATGCTATCGAAAAGCGCCGATCCCTGGAAAAGCATGCCGATCTGCTTCCGGATGTCTTTCTTTTCCTTGAAATCCATGGTGGTGAAATTCTGTCCATCGTACAGCACCTCGCCTTCTTCAGGGGTGAAAAGCCCTACCATGCATTTTGTAAAGACCGTTTTTCCGCTGCCGCTGGAACCAATGATCAGGTTGCATTTACCCGGCTCCATGTTCACGCTCACGCCTTTGATCACCTGCTTCTCGCCGAAATTCTTCTTGATATTGTTTACCTGGATCATCTGGTTTTCTTTTGGGTTAACATGAATCAGAGCAGCAATGCCGCCAGTATATAATCAGCGAAAAGGATGAGGATACAGCTTACCACCACCGATTTCGTGCTGGAACGGCCTATTTCCAATGCGCCTCCTTTTACATAATAGCCGTAATAAGCCGGAACGGAAGATATAATGAAAGCGAAAGTGTAGGCTTTGATGAGCGCGAAGGTGACGTTGAAGGGCATAAAATTTTGCAAAAGCCCTTTATCAAAATCAGCAGTGGACACAATGCCGGATGCCTGGCCCGCAAACCTTCCTCCCCAGATGCCAAGGGCAGCGGAGAGTGTGACCAGCATCGGGATCATCAATAAAGCGCCGATTATTTTGGGTAGAACGAGGTAAGTCTTGGTATTGATACCCATGATCTCCAACGCATCAATCTGTTCGCTGACCCGCATGTTGCCGAGTTCACTCGCAATTTTACTGCCCACTACGCCTGCCAGTACGATGCATACCAGGGTGGGCGCGAACTCCAGGATCACGGTATCCCGCACAATCTGGGCGATGGTGGATTTCGGAATAATCGGACTCACCAGTTGGTAGGCCGTCTGCAGCGTGGACACTGCTCCCATAAAAATGGAAATGATGACTACGATCCCTAAAGAACCCACGCCTATTTCTGAACACTGGTGCATGAATTCCTTCCAGTACATCTTAAAATTCTCCGGCTTCGAGAACATGCCTTTCAACATCAGCAGGTACCTGCCGAACTCCGTAAAAAATGTCATGGGCCTGTTTTAGTAAAACAAAAATAACGGAAACGGATGTCACTTTTTCATCCCTGCCAGTATCAGTACTTTCATGTGGGCCTTAATGAGTTCTCCCATGGTACGGCAGTGCTTCATTTCAGGAACCTGGTGGTACTCACTCAATTCCTGTGCCAGCGAAGCGGTTTTTTCGGGCGTAGACAGTTCATCCAGTACAACCGCATCGTGCAGGTCTTTCAGACGGTGGCGCTGGGAGCGGATGCGCCGGATAATCTGGGAACGCTCTTCCACCTGGTATTGCTGGATCACATCGGGATGGCAGTGCTGAATGGCCAGATCAACAAACACCTTGTTCTCCTTGAAAAACTGGGGCAGGTACATGTTCTTTCTGCCCTCATAACACTGCTGGTCGAAATCCATGGCACGCATCCGGAAATGGATGTCGTCAAAATCCTGGGTGATGTCGAACACAAAATTGTAACTGCGCATATCCCCCAGTAGCCGGAAGAAGCAACGTTCATTGAATTTCACAAATTCTTTTGCGATGCGTTTAGGGTTGAACTCAGGCCTCCCGAGGTATTGTTTGATGAAGGTATCTCCTGGCACCCCGCTGATATGCTCTTCCACCAGGGTGCCGTTGTCCACCAGATAATTGATCCAGTAGGGCGAAACAAGGTGCTCCAGTTCTAAGCCCAGTACCCGTGAGGCATCCGCCTGTTTGATATAGAAATAATCGTACACCTCGTTGTAGTTGTTCACGATCTTGATGCGGAAAGGATGCGAATTGCCGAACAAACAGTAATCGATCCTTTCAATATGAAGATGCTCTTCCGCTTCTGTTTGTCCACCGGATTTCAGTAACGAGTAAACGTGCTTCAGACTTTTATTGATCTCATCCTGTAAAGTGGGGTGGTACCAAACGGATTCCCATAAGGTATCTTTCCCGGCTGAATCGTATACAGGACGGCAGGAATCGAAATGCCGCAGAAACTCATACGAGATGGGCAACTGCGCCTCCCGCCCGTATCTTTTCAGGAATTTCCTGAAGTGTTTGCTGACGGGATAGCATATTTTCTTTTTGGAGATGGTTTCCAGGGAATTTTAAATTTTAGATGATGGATTGAGGTGGTAAGTTATTGCTTTTTTTTCACGCGATTGCTTCGTTTCTCGCAACGCAAAGGGGCAAGGACGCAAAGCGTTGCCAGGCTTACAATCCTCTGAATTTATCGCGAAGAAACGCAGTACGCTTAAATAATATCCAAATTACCGTCCATTCAAATCCATCATTCATCATCTAAAATCCAAAATTCCCTACATATCCTTACTCACCTTCCTGAAACTCTTCCACCATGGGGACTTCCTCACTTCCTCTTCCGTAGATATTTTACATTTCTGCTGTGCGTCGATTACAGCGATCAGGGTCATGTTCACGATGCTGCGCACGGAACTGCCGAGTTGCAACACGTGTACCGGCTTTTTTAACCCGAGCAGAATGGGACCGATGGCATCGGCACCCCCCACTTCTTTGAGGAGGTTGTAGGCTACGTTGCCCGCAGTAAGATTAGGGAAAATAAGTGTGTTTACGTCTTGGTCAGCAAGTTCGCTGAACGGGTAGTTGTCGCGGAGGATTTCTTTGTTGAAAGCCACGCTGGCCTGCATTTCACCATCTACGATGAGTGAAGGATTTCTTTGCTTCACTATTTTCCGGGCATTGGCCACCAGTTTGGCTTCCGGTGAATTGCTGCTGCCGAAGTTGGAATAGCTGAGCATGGCAATGCGCGGCACCAGGTTAAAATGTTTTACTTCTTTGGCCACCATGAGGGTGATATCTGCAAGTTCTTCTGCAGTAGGATTGAAGTTCACCGTGGTATCGGCCAGGAAAAGCGGACCGCGTTTGGTCAGCAACAGGTACATACCCGCGATCTTCTTTACGTTTTCTTCCGTGCCGATGATCTGGATAGCGGGCAGCAGTGTTTCCTGGTAGTTTTTAGTAAGCCCGGAGATCATGGCATCGGCATCTCCGCATTCCACCATCATACAACCGAAATAATTCCGGTCGCGCATGGCTTTTTTGGATTCGTAATAGTTGAATCCTTTGCGTTGCCTTTTCTGGAAGAATATTTCTCCGTACAAATGGCGTTTTTCTTCCATCTCATCGCTCCGGGGATCGAGGATGGGCATATCGGAAAGATCGATACCATTTTCTTCCGCGATTTTCCTGATGCGCACTTCACCACCCAACAGGATCGGGTAAGCGATACCGTCTTCGTATACGATCTGTGCGGCTTTCAGAATTTTCACATTGTCGGCATCGGCGAACACCACGCGTTTCGGGCCACGACGTGCTTTGTTGCCAATCACGCGCATCACCTGGTGGTCGATACCAAGCCTGCGGTTCAGTTCTTCTTTGTATTTGTCCCAGTTTTTGATGGGCGCCTGGGCCACCCCACTTTCCATGGCGGCTTTTGCCACGGCTGGAGCAACGGTTTCCAATAAGCGCGGATCAAGCGGTTTGGGAATGATATAATTGGGACCGAATGAAATGTGTTTTTCGTTGTAAGCCAATGTTACGATCTCCGGAACGGGAGTCCGCGTAAGTTCGGCCAAAGCCTTTACGGCTGCCTGTTTCATCGCCTCGTTGATCTGGGTGGCACGCACATCCAGGGCGCCGCGGAAGATGTAGGGAAATCCAAGTACATTGTTCACCTGGTTGGGGAAATCGGAGCGACCGGTGGCCATGATGATGTCTTTCCTGACTTCTGTGGCTGTTTCATAACTGATTTCCGGTTCCGGATTTGCCAGCGCGAATACGACAGGGTGTTTCGCCATGCTTTTGATCATTTCCGCGGAAACCACGTTACCAACGGACAATCCCAGGAAAACGTCGGCATCTTTCAGTGCGTCGGCCAGTACGATATTGCTTCTCTTCGCATCAATGGCGAATTTCAGCTTCAGTTCATCCAGGTCGGGACGGCCTTTGTGGAGCACACCGTCCTTATCGAACATGATAAAGTTTTCATATTTCGCGCCCAGCGACACATACATCTGCACACAGGCCATGGCCGCCGCACCAGCGCCATTCACCACGATTTTTACTTTTTCAATCTTTTTCTTCTGTATTTCCAACGCGTTCAGCAACCCGCACCCGCTGATGATGGCGGTACCGTGCTGGTCGTCGTGCATCACAGGTATTTTAAGTTGCTCCTTCAGCTTCTGCTCTATATAGAAGCATTCCGGCGCTTTGATGTCTTCGAGGTTAATACCGCCGAAAGTGGGTTCCAGGGCCTTTACGATCTGCACGAATTTTTCGGGATCCTTCTCGTTGATTTCTATATCGAAAACATCAATATCGGCGAATATCTTGAACAGTACGCCTTTCCCTTCCATGACGGGTTTGCCGGCTTCCGGGCCGATATCACCCAAACCAAGTACGGCGGTACCATTGCTGATCACGCCCACAAGATTTCCTTTCGCAGTGTATTTGTAAACAGTTTCCGGATTGGCGTGGATTTCCTTACAGGGCTCGGCCACACCGGGAGAATAGGCGAGGGAGAGATCGCGTTGGGTTTTGGCCTCTTTGGTGGGCACCACTTCAATTTTCCCCGGACGGCCCTTCGCGTGGTATTCCAGCGCGTCTTCTTTTCTAAGCTGCTTCTTCATAGATTGAATGCATCATGTTTTAGGCGACCGTACAATTTTACGGATAGACAGCAGATTCGCGGGAGTATGTGCTCCGATAAGTTAGCTTTTTACGCAATCATGCCTGAGAAACGCCGGTAATATGAAACGCCACAAAGGTAATCATTCAGTCCTCACAGCAAAGTTTCTGCCCATATTTGATAAGGATCGGTGAAAATACCGTTCTGTTTACAGTTCCATTTTCAGAAACTGCCCCGTGAAACTCTCTTTCACTTTCACCAGTTCCTCCGGTGTTCCTTCAAACAAAATCCGTCCGCCGCCGGCGCCACCTTCCGGCCCGAGGTCGATGATGTGATCGGCCACTTTCACCACGTCAAGGTTGTGTTCTATCACGAGGACCGTATTGCCGCGCTCCACCAGTTTGTTGAGCACATCCAGCAAATGGTTGATGTCTTCGAAATGAAGTCCGGTAGTGGGCTCATCCAGTATGTAAAAAGTTTTCCCTGTATCTTTTTTAGAAAGTTCCGTGGCCAGTTTCACACGTTGGGCTTCTCCCCCGCTCAATGTTACCGCAGACTGTCCTAAAGTGATGTAGCCCAAACCTACTTCCTGCAGTACTTTGATTTTCCGGTAGAGATAAGGTACGTTGGTAAAGAACTCCACGGCTTCATCCACGGTCATTTCGAGTACATCGGAAATGGATTTTCCTTTGTACCTGATTTCAAGGGTTTCCCGGTTGTACCGTTTGCCATTGCACTTTTCACAATGCACATAAACATCCGGGAGGAAGTTCATTTCTATCACGCGCATACCGCCTCCCTCACACATATCGCAACGACCACCTTTCACATTAAAAGAAAAACGACCCGCATTGTACCCGCGTATTTTCGCTTCGGGAACCGAGGAAAAAAGCGTCCTGATCTCCGTGAAAAAACCGCAGTAAGTCGCCGGGTTACTTCTCGGCGTTCTTCCGATCGGGGACTGGTCTATTTCGATCACCTTATCCACATGGTCCAACCCTTTAATGGATTTGAAAGGCATCGGGGTCATCCTGGAACCATAACAATGTTTGCTCAGGATAGGGTACAACGTTTCATTGATGAGTGTGGATTTCCCACTGCCACTTACACCGGAAACCACAATGAATTTACCCAGGGGAAACTTCACACTTACATCTTTCAGGTTATTGCCTGAAGCACCTTTCAGTTCCAGGGTTTTCCCGTTGCCTTTTCTGCGGGTATCCGGCACCGGTATAGACTTATGTCCGTTGAGATAGGAAGAGGTGAGCGTATCCAGTTTCAGCAAATCCTTCGGCTTTCCTTCTGCCACAATTCTTCCACCGTGTTTACCGGCTTTCGGCCCGATATCAATCAGGTGATCAGCGGCCATCATAATATCTTTATCGTGTTCCACCACCAGTACGGAATTCCCGATATCCCGCAGGTTCTTCAATGCTTCAATCAAACGGTGGTTATCGCGTTGGTGCAA
>CAMLPA010000098.1 GCA_946481605.1 uncultured Flavihumibacter sp.
TGGCTGAGAACCCGAACGTTAAACCCAACGAACAATAAACTGCAGGTTGCGGAAGAATACTTCCGCAACTTCTTTAAAAAATACGCAAATGAAGAAAATCGCGCTATCGCTCGCTATGCTGGGCTTTTATACCATTGGTCATGCCCAGTTTGTATTGAATGGAAAAATAACAGGTGACGGACCGGCCAAGCTTTACCTCCTTTATTCAAACAGCAAGGGTGCATATTTGACTGACAGTTGTGTGGTCCGTAACGGAACATTCCGTTTTTCAGGTAATATCAGTGAAGCCACCATGTCTACCCTTACCACTTCATTGCAGAACAGGATGGATCAGTCTCAGGTTGCTACTATTATGCTGGAACCGACTACAATGAACGCGGTAATTCCCCAGGGAGATATGCAGAACATCAGTGTTGCCGGATCAGCCTTCCATACGCAGTACGCCGCTTACAATAAGCGTATACGGAAGATTCGTGACCGCTGGAAGGTGGTAATGGACACACTGAGCGCAGTGAACAAACGGAGCAACTTCGAGTACCAGGAAATGAAGAACTGGGTACTGAAACCTTACAACGCTGAAATTGATGAAATACAATCCGATATCCTCCTTAAACATCCAACATCCTACATGGCTGCCCATATCCTTAGTGTGAAAGGTGGAGAGTTGTCTGCAGATTCCCTTAGAAAATTTTACGACCGCTTCCCGGAAAAAGTGCAGCAAAGTTCATTTGGAAAAACGATCGCCCAGGAACTTGAGCAAAAGAAACTCGGCGCACCAGGTATTGTAGCACCGGATTTTGCCAAGGCTGACATTGGTGGCGAACAATTAAAGCTGTCGGATTTCAAGGGCAAATATGTACTGCTTGATTTCTGGGCTTCATGGTGTGTGCCCTGCCGCAAAGGAAATCCACATCTGAAGGAAATATACGCGCACTATAAATCAAAAGGATTGGAAATTATTGGTGTGTCGGATGATGACCGTAATCCTGATGCGTGGAAAAAAGCAGTGACCGACGATGGCATTGCCATCTGGAAACATGTGTTGCGCGGACTGGATATGGAAAAGCGGATGAAAAACGAAAAGAATCCGAACGACCTGGGTGAGGCCTATGGAATACGCACCCTGCCTACAAAAATACTGATCGATCCGAAAGGGGTGATCATTGGGCGGTATACCGAAGGTGCGAAGGGGGACGCGGCACTGGATGAAAAGCTGGCGGAGGTAATGCGGTAAGCTAAATCGTAAAGCGCCAATGATTAATTAAAAAAAAATCCGTGGCTGAAAAGACATTCACTGAATTCGCAACACCAATAAACCCTACGAACTTTTTAAATGGAATTATTATGACCAAGTGTACCGGATTTTTTTGGGCTGGCATCCTGCTGCTTGGAGGCTGCGCCTCTTCAAAGAAAGACCATACTTTTATATTGAAAGGAAAAACGAATGGTTTGCCGGCAGGGAGTGTCGTGCTGACACGTATGGACCCGTCTGACCGAACCATGCACACGATGGATAGCGTGCCGTATCAAGATGGGCAGTTTAAACTGGAGGGGGAGATAGACCGCCCCGAACAAATGATTGTACGCATCATGCCCGGCAACTGGTCTTTCTCTGTTTTTATAGAGCCAGGTGAAATTGCAGTGGAAGTTGATACAACCAATGCCAGGTATTATGATTATACAACCTATGGCGGGGAATCAGGCGCATTAATTACCCAATACACGGTGAAAGGCTCCGCCAACCAGGATATTATTTATGCACATGAAAATCATCCTGAAAATATCAA
Source organism: uncultured Flavihumibacter sp. (assembly GCA_946481605.1). Next base: position 1,788 of record CAMLPA010000098.1, read on the forward strand.
ATTCCGCAATCAGTTAAACGCCACCAATGCAGCTTATCAATCTGCCACTACCGATGAACAGAAGGATGCTGCACGTGCGGAATCACGTTCTATCAGTAAAAGCCGCAGCCAATGGGAGCTGCAGTGGATTGACAGCCTGCTCGGCAAACAGCCTGAAATGGTAGCTACAGCCCTGCTGTTCGAAAACTATTATCAGTTTAACCAGTCAATGTCTGTAGCCGACCTGGAAAAACGTATTCAAGCCTTTAAAGCGCCCGCAGATTCCTCCGGTTATGTCCTACGCATGAAAGCTGAATTGGCAAAACACAAGGCCATTCAGCCCGGACAGGTGGCACCTGATTTCACTGCAATGAAACCCGACAGCACCGAATTCAGGCTGTCCTCTCTTCGGGGCAAATACGTATTAATCGACTTCTGGGCAAGCTGGTGTGTACCCTGCCGGCAGGCTATACCGCACTGGAAAGAGGTTTATGCAAAATACCACGACAAAGGTTTCGAAATCCTTGGGCTGACCAATGATTCACGCTGGTCAGACTGGTTCAAGGCTCTGGATGTGGAAAAGATGCCCTGGATGCAGGTTGCGGACGACTTCCCCGTGAAGAACATGCCTGCCCGTATCGCCGAACTTTATGTGGTTCCAAGTTTACCTACCTATGTGTTGCTGGATAAGGAAGGGAAAGTGATTGTTCATACAACCGATAAAAAAAGGGTAGACGAAGAATTGAATAAAATATTCATGTAATGAAGGGACTGATCTTTTTACTGGCCATGCTAACCACCTTTGCAGCGCAGGCTGTGGAAACGAAAGTGATCGTACGTGCGAAGGCGAAAGACGCGAAATTCATTGGGTCATCACTTGGCGGCGCTTACGTGATCATCCGCGAGCAATCTAATCAGCGGATACTGGCAGAAGGATTAACCACCGGTACACCAGGGAATACCCGCATGATTATGAATACACCCCGGGAACGGTACACACAATTGTCGGATGAGCATACCGGCAGGTTCGAGGCAAAGCTCGACATTGATGAACCCGTGTTTGTGCGCATTGAAATGACGGCGCCCTATACACACCGTGCGTCGCAGGTGCATGCGATGATTGAGCTTTGGTTAATCCCTGGTAAGCATATCCTTGGAGATGGGATTGTATTGGAGATTCCCGGGTTTATTGTAGATGTCCTGAGTCCCCGAACGCACAACTTCATTAGCCTTGACGTGGTGAAGGGAAAGCCATTCAAGGTACAGGCGAATGTGGTGATGATGTGTGGCTGCCTGATCAGCAAAGGCGGTGTTTGGAATGGAGAAGAAATAGAAGTGAAGGCAATCGTGAAGAAGGATGGTAAATTCCTGGAGGAAGTTACATTGTCAATAGTAGATGCTAACCTGTTTGAAGGAAGTATGAAAATGGATGAAAAGGGGGATTATCAGTTTACGGTATATGCATACCATGAGAAGAGTGGAAATACAGGTGTTGGGATGGTGAATTTTGTGGTTTATTAAAACTACAGGGTGATTCAGATTTGTAATACCGCGGCTTTTTTTATCGCCGTAGAATTGTCCATTTATACAGTATAAGCGTCCATCAAAAGTTTACAGCCGGCCATTTAAATTTGATCCATAGCATTATGCAATAGGTATCGAGTACTCCTCTGAATGCGTACAACAGCGCAAAGGAGTATTTCCGATATATTTTGGTCAATCCTGTAAATGGTAATCTATGCGATTTTCTTGTCTGCTGCTGTTGGTTTGCCTGCATTGTTCCGCACAAAATAAATCTTCCTCCAGGTCGGTTTACCAGGATTCAAAAGGCGTCATACGCTGGTCGGATTCAAAGCGGGAAGTGGCGCTTTTCGGCGCTAATTACTGCCTTCCCTCCGCCTGTGATTTCCGTGCCGCCGGTTATTTCACCAACAACCGGAAAGCGGTGGCCGATGCCGACATGGCGCATTTCGCGCGGATGGGATGGGACGCGCTTCGCCTTTGTTTGTGGGGCGATTATGAAAATTCAGATTCACTCGGAAACCTGGTGGTAAACGAGCACCTGGACCTCATGGACTATGTGATCGCCACTGCAAAAAAGCGCGGCATCTATTTCTTATTGAGTCCGATCGTTACCTACAGTTCCCTTTTCCCCGATGGCGGACGTGAGTCGAAAGCGGTAAACGGCTTTTCCACCAAATTCAGAAAAGACGAGTTAGGTACCAATCCCAGGGCCATCGCAGCGCAGCAGAACTATTTAAAGCAGTTGCTCAACCATGTGAACCCGTACACGGGTATTGCGCTGAAAGATGAACCCAATATTCTTTTCATCGAAATGATCAACGAGCCTACGCACCATAGCAATGATATAGCTGGCTCCATAGCGTACATTAACGCGCTGGTAGACGCCGTAAAAAGTACCGGGTGTAAAAAGTTGCTTTACCACAACTACACGCAGGATATGAAGATGGCGGAACCAATTTCACGTTCCAGAATAGACGGGATGTCTTTTGCCTGGTATCCAACCGGATTAAACAGGAGCCATACGCTGCCGGGCAATTATCTGCCGGTAGTGGACCATTTTTCCGAAGAAATGATGCGCCCGGAACTGAAGCGTCTTTCCCGTATCGTGTATGAATTCGATAGCCCAGATTTGCTGAACGCTTATATGTATCCTGCTATGGCGCGTTCTTTCCGTGAAGTTGGCGCTCAGTTCGCTACAATGTTCTCTTACGATATGCTGGTGTCGGCCCCTTATAATATGGGTTGGCAAACGCACTACCTGAACATGGTGTACACGCCTAAAAAAGCGGTGAGTGCAATGATCGCAGCAGAAGTGATGCGGCGCACGCCGTTGTATGAAACGCATGGTAACTATCCCGATAATACCAGCTTCGGCCCGTTCAGGCTCAGCTATGAGCAGGACCTGAGTGAGATGAATACGGAAGATTATTTCATGTATGCCAATAACACGGTTACTAAGCCAAAAAACATTGACCGGCTCACAAAGCTGGTAGGATTTGGATCATCTCCGGTAGTAAGTTATGAGGGACAGGGTATTTACTTTTTAGACAAGATATCCACTGGCGTTTGGCGGCTGGAGGTATATCCGGATGCCGTACAGGTGTGTGATCCGTTTGAACTTCCCGCTGCGGATAAGGTGGTGACCCGCGCCATCAGCCGGGAATGGCCCATGAGCATCCGCCTGAATGAGCTGGGTACGAAATATTTTGTACAGGGTATTAACGAAGGTAATAATGTTCGTGTGGAAGCGGCTTCAGGCACTTTTAAAGTACAGCCGGGAGTATATATACTGAGCGCGGATAAGTATGTTTCCCCGGGAGCGCTTCCGCAATCACTGGGGTTCGTTAACATGAAGGAGTTTTTTAGTCCGGCCGATCAGCGCATGTCCATACAGGTTATTCCTGAACTTCCGCCCTCATTGCATAGTAGCACCCCTCAGCCTTTCAGGGCCAGGGTGATCAGCGGGGAAACGCCTGACAAGGTTACGCTGTACGTGAGGCAGGGCAGAAGGTATGCGCCCGTAGTGATGGAAAAAGATTCGGGATACTATTACAAAGCAATGATCCCGGCAAACCATCTCAGAACCGGTTGGCTGGAATGTTGCATCGTGGTGGAAGCGAAGGACGGAAAAATAAATTATCCCGCGCTAACCGGCAATAGCCCAACGGCGTGGAATTATGTGGATGAAGGGAACTGGAAGATCGCGGTAGTGGACCAGAAAACCCCGTTGAAATTACTCACGCCTTCTGCTGACGCAGGTAAGTTGAATTTTACACGCACCAGGGAAAGTGCGATGGGCATCTTCAACACAATACCATCGGCCAGCTCCGGCGATGCCGCACTCCGGCTGAACTTCCCCGCTGGTTATTCCAATCACTTTAAGGATTATGCCATGTCGCTTTCGGTGGGTGAAAAAATCCGGGGCCGCGGGAGTGATGCGCGGGCAGCGAAAAATTTGCTGCTCACCGCACGAGGTTTAAATGCACAACAACAGTTTTACGTGGTACTTGTAGAAAAAGATGGCACCAGTTGGGCGCAAAAGCTTATGCTGAACGCAGATGAACAGGCAATAGCGTTACCGATCAGCGGGTTCAGGATTTCTAAGGGGGCTATGTTGCCCATTGGATATCCGGGCGACTGGCGCTATTGGTTCGAACCGGCATCCGGACGTGGAGGCGCGAACGACCGGTTGAAACCAGAGAACATAGAATGGATACAGTTCATCGCAAGACCCTCCGATGTTCAGTCTTCCACAGGTTCCGCTGACTCCTGGATGGAATTAAGTGGTGTGTCGATGACGTTTTGATCCTTTTCTACGATGAACAAATAACATGGTATTATTCTGGCTAAAAAAGCTGTATGCAGGGGGATGTGGTTTGAGCAGGATTAATCTTAAGCAATGCACTTTTACTTTAAAAATTAGGGAGAAGTATGGAATGATAAGTGCTTCGGCTCCTTAAAATTCTTTCCCGGTTCAGAAAATTTCAAATAATTTGAGCGTTGAAACAGGCGTTCAGAAGTTTTGATTACCATCCAGTCATACCAGGAAGAAGATTTGATGCTCCAGATTAGAAGCGGCATGGAACATGCTTTGGACGTGCTGTTCAGGGAATGGTACCCAAGGATCGTTTTCTTTACAAAACGCTACACGGGAAGCGAATCGGATGCGGAAGAGATCGCCTGTGAGTCTTTCGTGAAGTTCTGGAAAATCCGGACTACTTTTTCGTCGCTGGCCAATATTAAGAATTTCCTTTACTTAAGCAGTCGCAATGCCGCGCTGAATCATATCAGGCAGCAGAAGCAATCACCTTTAACTGATCTTGACGACACTACTCAGTTGGAAGCTATCCACGAGGAGGACCCTTTTTACGAGCAAGAGCACCTCCGGTCTGAAGTGATCGGGACGCTGTTCCGTGAAATTGAAGAACTCCCGGAAAAATGCCGCGAAGTGGTGCTGCTCACCTACAGAGACGGCCTGAACACCAGGCAGATCGCGGAGAAACTCAACATATCTGTCTCCAATGTAACTTCCCAGAGAAACAGGGCAATCCAACAACTGCGCCTCTCCCTGTTTAAAAAGTTCCCACTGCTTACAGGTATTTGTCTGCCGGTGTTGCTGAAAGATATATTTAGAAATCTTTAAAAAAAGCACCGGATTTCTGTTGACAAAACCAGCTTCTCGGTGTATATACTCATATACAACACTTCACTATGCAAAGCCGGGCAGACTATATCAGCGATTTGCTGCTGCTTTCTTTAAAGAATGAACTGAACGATCGGCAACGATCGGATCTGGACCAATGGCTGCAGGAATCCGATGCGAATCGCCGGCTCTTTGATGAACTTTCCGGGGATAACCTGGAGCAGGGCTTTAAAGAAATGGCCCGGATTGATGTGGCAACCGCATTTGAAAAAGTGAAGCTTTCGTTGTCAGAAGAATTACAAACCGTTGAACCTTCCTATAAAAAAGTATGGATGCGGCCGCGTTTTTACTGGACCGCCGCTGCCTGTGTTGCAGGTATTGTTTGCCTGATTATATGGTTAGCGCCGGAAAAAAAAGAGATTGCATCCCCAGGCCGGCTGGTGCAGCAGGATGTTCCTGCCGGACAGCAGGGTGCCCTGCTGACCCTTGCCAATGGCACCACTGTATTGCTGGATACGATCCAAAATGCGACGATAGCATTACAGGGCGGCGTTACCGCTAAGGTGGTAGATGGCATGTTGCTTTATGAAGGCGAAGGCTCAGAAGTGGTGATGAACAGCATCAGTACGCCCAAAGGCAGACAGTACCACATGCTTTTACCGGATGGTTCCGGCGTTTGGCTCAATGCGGCCAGTGCCATCCGGTACCCAAATCAGTTCAGTGGTAAAGACCGGGTGGTGCACCTTACAGGGGAAGCTTTTTTTGATGTAAAACATGATGCCGACAGGCCGTTCCGTGTTATCGCCCATGAGCAAACTGAAGTGTTGGTACTGGGAACCAGGTTTAATATAAACGCTTACGTTAATGAAGATGCGGTAACAGCCACCCTGCTGAAAGGTGCGGTTGCGGTGAAAGCTCCGTCCTCGGAGGTAAAGCTGAAACCTGGTGAACAGGCGCAGGTGAAGAACCAGGGAGCAGGAACTTCATTTATCAGTGTGAGTGATGCTGATACTTCAAAGGCTGTGGCATGGCGGGATGGCATTTTCAACTTCAACGGATCGGGTGTACCGGAAGTAATGCGGCAACTGGAGCGGTGGTATGATATAGAAGTGGTGTACGACGCGGGCGTTCCGGCAATGAAGATAGGGGGAGAGTTGTCAAAAGACCTGAGCCTTTCCCGTTTGCTGAAGGGTTTAGAGGTGCTGGGACTGCGAACAGAGATGACGGGGAAAAAAGTAACGGTACTGAAATAAACAAGCCGCCTGGCGCGGCAATATATCATTGAATTGGCTGTAAAAAAACCGGAAGTGGTGAAGACACTCCCGGCGATGTTGGCCGATTTCAGTCGTTGGAACTATTATCAAACCAAAACCAAAGGTATGCAAAAAACTGCAGCCATGGGGGAGCCGTGTTATATCCGGCGCTCACAGGCACCAATTCTGAGAATTATGAGAATGCTCTCCATCTTTCTTTTTGTTTGTTCGATGGCGGTGTCGGCAAGGCCCGCGGCTCAAACCGTGAGTCTTACCGCAAAGAATGCCTCATTAAAAGAAATTTTTACCACGGTAAAATCACAAACAGGATACCTTATCCTGTACAATGAAGAAGTGTTCAGTAAGTTTAAACCAGTGGCCGTTTCCGCCGCCAGGATGCCGCTTTCAGATTTCCTGGTTATGGTATTTAAAAACCAGAACCTGACCTTTTACATCGACGGCAATAACATTTTCGTGTCAGGTAAAAAGGCGCCTGTCGGCACTCCCGATATTACTGCCGACCCGGCTGAACTGCCGCCACCCATTACCATCCGGGTAACCGATTCGCTTGGTCAGCCGCTTTTGGGCGTAACGGTAACGCTGAACAAAAAAATCATAGGCTTTACCAATGTGGAAGGTGCGATAAGTATTGATGTGAAACCTGGTGATGTATTGCAATTTAGTTCAGTGGGCCTTGAAACCATTTCCCGCAGGGTGGGTACCGGCAGTTCGCTAACCGTAATAATGAGGCCTTCCGCTGATCAACTCACTTCAGTGGAAGTAACGGTTTCCACAGGCTACCAGAATATTCCAAAAGAACGTGCCACGGGATCTTTCAAGATCATCGATAAAGAGCAATTGGATAAGCCCGCCACCACCATAGCACAGCGCTTAATCGGTACTACTCCAGGGCTTGTATCAAGGGTTGACGCCAACGGCAATACTACATTTACGATCAGGGGAAGAAGCTCACTCGCTACCGATGCCAATCCTTTGATTGTGTTGGATGGGTTTCCTTTGGAAAATACATCAATCAACGACATCAACCCGAACAATGTACAAAGTGTGTACGTGTTAAAAGACGCGGCAGCAGCCTCTATCTGGGGATCCAGAGCCGCGAACGGCGTGATCGTGATCACCACCAAATCCGGTAAGAAAGGGGTTCCTTTTTCAGCGGATATCAATGCTTTTACGCGTATTGGCAGCAAGTTCGATCTTGACTACGTGCGCAATCTGGCCACACCTTCTGAAACAGTAGCATTTGAAAAATATGCTTTCAACAGATGGGGATCCTCGTACAATGCCGGTTCCCTGGACCAGATTTCCAGGCCTGCCAACCTGGCCACCGCTTACCTGAACGAAGTGCGTCTCGGAAGAATGACCCAGGCACAGGCCGACGCGGAACTGGCGAGGCTGGCTACATTGGACAACAGGCAACAAATCCGCGACCATATCCTCGACAATCCGATCAGTACACAGGTGAACCTGAATATCACCGGCTCCACTTCCCGTGTGTCTAATGCATTGTCCGCACTCTTCGAAACAAATTCCACTGATTTTAAAGGTACAGACAACAGAAGGGCCATGCTGAACTACCG
>CAMLPA010000099.1 GCA_946481605.1 uncultured Flavihumibacter sp.
TTGAAGTGTTTGGAAGCGGCGCCGTTCACGGTTACCAGTCCTCTTTCTTTGGAAGGCACCACATAGGTAAGTATGCGGCTTCCATTTGTTTTATTGTTCACATGCACCAGTTCAAACTTTTTCAAGCCTGCCGCATCAATAATTTCCTGGGGTAACCCAATGCTGCCGGGGTAGCTTTCCACGCTTTCGGTAACAATCAGTTCCTGTACTTTTACCCTGAGTAATTCTAATAACATCGAAGGATCATTTTATTTTAGCAATACAGGTGAACAGTGCAATGATTGTACCCAAGATACACAATTTACACTTCAACGAACGTGAATATCAGGTATTTAATGAGAGCAGCACCTGCCAGGCTGAAGCTTCGTTGCGTTGCTCCAGCAGTTCATGGGCATAACGGTGCAGTTCTCTTTCCATTTCATCAGGACTTACGCTATAGTATTGAAAGATCTGTTTCAGCCGGTCGTCGGAGAAAGCGGGATCCACGTTGGGAATCACACTTACATTGGCCAGCATGCCCAGGTCGTTGCCCGTCAGTATTTTGCTGTTCCTAATGGCGTCTGGCAGGGCGTCGATCCCAATGCCCAGTTGTGTGTTGGGTTTGGGTACTTTAAAAAGGTTTTCCGGCGTAACACGGCAGTACCAGTCTCCGCCGAGTCTCGCCACCAGGTCCAGTTTCCGCTGATCGATTTTTCCTTCCGCATCAAGAATGTCGTCGCTGATATGAAGCCGCAGTATTTCTGCGAACACGAGGTTGCCTGCGCCGCCTTCAGCTCCCAAAGCCTTTATTTCCGTGACCCTGCACTCCAGTTTCACCTTACTTTCCTTCACCATTGGTGGGGCGATCAACGTGGCGTGCTCCATGGTGAAGCCAGCCTTCGTGAATTCGTTCACGTCCTTCGGAAACTCACAACTGGCAAGACTTGTTTGCTGTACCATGTCGTAAGTAACAATATTGATCACTACTTCAGGCACTTCTTCCACATTCTGTAAAGTATGCTTGGTGGTATTATCGCGTACCCTCCGGGCGGGACTGAATACCACCACCGGGGGATTGCTGGAGAAAAGATTGAAAAAGCTGAACGGACTCAGGTTCACCTGTCCGCTTTTGCTGATGGTACTGGCAAAGCAGATGGGGCGGGGCGCAATGCAGTGTTGCAGGTAATTCTGAAGTTCTGCGGGCTTAAGTTGTTTGCTGTCCAGGATCGGCATGAGCAGTTTTTGAAATGATCAATTGTACAAGTCTGATGCACTGCATCAGGAAAAAAAGAACGATGGGCACTGCGATGGGAATGAAGGCCTGTTTCAGCACTTCCTGTTGTTTCAACAGGATTTTCCGTGCTTCTTCATCGTTCAGCGGCCATTCAAATGCACCGGAAATCATATAAGTATTGTAGAAATATTTATATACGAGTATGTTCATCAGGATGGACAGTACCAACATCGCGATCACGGCTTTTTTCCATCCACTGCCCCATCTGGCCATAGTTTGCAGTCCGAGGTGGAAAAAATACAATCCCCATAACAACAATAAAAAGACCCATTTCCCTCCCTCTATCACAAAATAGGTATCCATCATCTGGATATCAAGGGTACCATCTCCGGATAGGAAAAGCCTTCCCAGGATGAAAAGGATGGAAATGCCACCCAGTGCGGTGATCCAGGTTTTTTCAGTTTTTGGTATGGATGGAGCGGCCAATGGTTATTGGTTTTTTTTCAGGGCCAGGATTGAGAAATCGGTATCCTCTTTCACGATGGTATTGGTCAGAATGCCGAGTCCGTCGATTTCCATTTCCACCACATCACCGGGTTGCAGCCATTGTTCCTGGTAGTTGGGGTCGTTCAGCTTTCCAGTGCCGTTCAGTTCAAGGAAGCAGCCGGTTCCAACGGTTCCGCTTCCGATCACATCACCTGGGTAGATGTTTACGCCATAGGCACAGCGTTCAATGATTTCCGCGAAAGTCCAGTCCATATCAGCCATATTCCCTTCGCTTACCTGGATGCCGTTCACCCTGCATTTCATAGCCAGGTTATAATTGTTGCCCGTGTGTCCTTCTTTGGCAGGCACTTTCAGGTGTTCCAGTTCATCGGGGGTAACCAGCATCGGCCCGATCACCGTGGTGAAATCCTTTCCTTTGGCGGGGCCGAGGTTCAGGAGCATTTCTTCCATTTGCAGGCGGCGTGCGCTCATATCGTTCATAATCATATAACCGCCGATGTAGTCATCTGCTTCTTCCGCCCTGATGTTCTTACCCTGTTTGCAGATGACGATGGCCACTTCCAGTTCGAAATCGAGTTTCTCGAAATGGTCGGGCATACACTGAATAGGACCAGGCCCCTGAATTGCATTGTGGTTGGTGAAATAAAAAATGGGGTACTGGTCGAATTCGGGGATCATGTCCACTTTGCGGTTGCGCCTTGCGGCAGCCACGTGTTGCCGGAAAGCGTAACCGTCGCGGCAGGATGTGGGGTGCGGCACGGGGGCCAGCAATTTTTCTTCGGAATAAGGAAAACCCTTTTCGGGCGCAATCTTTCCTTCTTTCAGCATTTTATCGAATGTAAGGACCATTGGGAAATAAGAATCCCAGAAACCAAGGAGCATGCTCATGGAATTGGGCAGATCGGAATGGAGGGCCTCCAGGTCGAAAATAAGGTTGTTGTGTACGATGCCCAATTGCTCGTGGCCGTCTTTCAGGAAAGTGACAAGTTTCATCAGTTCTTTGTTTTACCGGCAGCCTGCTTCCGGAACGAAGCACATTGTATAAACCCGGTTTTTTATTGAGTAAAATTTCCGTTTGTAACTAATTACTATTCAAACAATCATTAAAACTATAAATTTGCAGCAGAATATTCAGCACGAATATACCAACCCCCCTTATAACCGCATCATTTGAGGAACTTTTTCCTGCGCGGAGGTTTCCGGCAGCGGGCCAAAGTTGTTAGACGAACCTGTAAATTTGTAAAAAACCTGTTCGATGAAGTTTGATAAGATTCATAATAAAGGTCAGGCAAGATTGTTTGAGAGCGAGTACCTGGAAATGCTTACCAAAACGCACCCACTGGTGATCTGGGGCATGTACATTCCTATTATAGGGTATATGTTGTACCATGCCGGTACGCACCTGGGCTTCAGCGTACTTTTTATTGCAGGTATTTTTCTTGTTGGAGGATTCTCCTGGACACTTTTCGAATATGTGGCGCATCGTTTTGTTTTCCACCTTGTAAGTGAGAACCCGAGAATGCAGAAGTTTGCCTACATTTTGCACGGCAACCACCACCATTTCCCCCGCGACCGCCAGCGCCTGTTTATGCCACCGATTCCCAGTCTGATCCTGGCATCAGCGATTTTCGGTATGCAGTACCTGATGCTCCGCGAATACACCTATATCTTTTTCCCTGGCTTTATGCTGGGCTACCTGATGTATGGCACCATGCACTATGCCATTCACGCGTGGAACCCGCCTTTCAAATGGATGAAGCCCTTGTGGAGGAACCACCACCTGCACCATTACAAGAATGAACACAACGGATTCGGGGTAAGCACCACGATCTGGGACCATGTTTTCGGGACCATGTTTGATCTGAAGAAGGAGAAGGAAGACAAAGAGAAGGTGAAAGAACTCATGTTCTGAGCCTTACCATTTTTCTTCTTCACTATCTCCTGAAGTCTTGTACTGCTGGCGCGTTTCCACTTTTTTAATTTCTCTTTCCATCATCATTTCTGAGATGATCACGGAGGCATCTGCATCGGGATGATCTGCGAGCAGATTCCGGAGTTTGTTTTCGCTGATGTCCATCCGGTAGAGGATGCGCACCAGTTTGGTAAAATCTTCGTTTACGAGTTTGTTCACATAATGGCGGAGCGCTTCCATGAACTGATCGTAGTGCCGGTAGCTGGCGATCTCCAGTTCCAGGTGCAGCCTTACGCCGTTGGCGGCTTCCTGCCAGATGGTGGTTGTGATCATTGCTTCCATAACCGCGGTTTTATGGTGAGGAATCAGAATTTCTCCAATACGCCAAGGCCGAAAAGTGCAAAATCGAACCGCACCGGATCTTCGGGATCAATGGTGCGGAAATAGGCGGTCAGTTCTTCGGCGGCCTGCCAGTCGGGTAGCTTTCTTTCCATTAGTCCGAATCTTTTTGCTACCCTTGCCACATGAAGGTCGATGGGCATAATCAGGTCGGCTGGTGCGATGTTCTTCCAAAGTCCAAAATCAACTCCGCTATTATCGTGCCTTACCATCCACCTGAGGAACATATTTAATCTTTTGCAGCCGGAATTTCTTTCCGGGCTCGAAAGATGCTTTCTCGTACGCATGGGTGCTCCCGGGGTACCGAAAAATGTTTGCTGCAACCGGATCAGGCCGTTCTTTACCACGTCTTCTTGTTCTTTCACGGGGCTGGGGAAAAAAGCTGTTTCGAGTGATTCGTATTGCCTGTAATGCTGCTGTAAAACCTGCACGAACCACAGCAAATCCGTGGCTGTAAAGGTACGGTGTTTAAACCCAAGGAGCTTTTCTCTTTCCTTTTCTTTGTGGTGGAGGATGAAGTTGTGCGGACTGTTCCCCATCAACGCCATGAGTTCTCTTGTTTTCCCGATGATCGTGGTCCGGTTTCCCCAGGCGAAGATGGCGGCGAAGAAGCCCGCAATCTCGATGTCCTGCTTTTTCGAAAAGCTGTGCGGCACACATATCGGGTCTGCCGGCACAAACGATGGTGCGTTGTATTCGGCAGCCTTCCGGAGGAAGAACGCAGGAAGATCATTCATGCGGCAAAGGTAGCTTGTTTGCCGTTTTTTTCTTTGCTCAAAACGACAACTTCAACTGTCCGTTCCCGGTTATGGGTTGCAGTACTTCCTGTTCATTCCGTCCTTCAAAGTTGGATACGGAAATGCCGAGCAGGCGAATGCCTTTTTCTCCCGGCGTGATCGCCTGCAACAAACGGATCGCGGTTTCCCGGATGGCTTCCAGCTCCGTTAAAGCAAAGGGCAAAGAACGGCTTCTTGTGATCTGCGTGAAATCACCGTATTTAATCTTAAGCGTAAGCGTTCTTCCTTTCAATCCGTGTTTCAGCAACCGGTCTTTTACGATCCGCGCGATCCTTCCCAGTTCATCGTACATTTCTTCTGGCAAAGTAAGGTCATACGGAAAAGTATCTTCCGCCCCCACCGATTTGGTTTCGCGGTGTGGCTGAACTGGTCGGTCATCGATCCCTCTTACAATACGGTAGTAGAAAGCGCCCGCTTTACCGAAGTTTTTCAATAAGAACGCTTCCTCCATTTTCTTCAGGTCGGCCCCGGTGAAAATCCCCATTTTGTTCATTCTGGTGGCGGTCACCTTTCCCACGCCGAAGAACTTCTCCACTTTCAGCCCCTCCATAAACGCTTCTATTTTAGAGGGACCGATAAAGGACATACCATTGGGCTTGTTCAGGTCTGAAGCAACCTTCGCCACGAATTTGTTCACGGATACCCCCGCCGAAGCCGTGAGCCCCAGTTCTTCCCAGATCGCCTTCCTGATTTCTTCCGCGATCGTAATGGCGGAGCCTACGCCTAATTTATCTTCCGTTACATCAAGGTAGGCCTCATCCAACGACAGGGGTTCCACCAGATCGGTGTACCGGTGGAATATGCTTCTGATGTGCTGCGATACTGATTTGTACACCTCAAACCGCGGCTTCACAAAAACCAGTTGCGGACACAACTGAAGCGCCATCTTCGAGGGCATCGCCGATTTCACGCCGAATTTCCGCGCTTCATAACTCGCTGTGGCCACCACTCCGCCCCTACCATCAGGAGATCCTCCAACGGCTATAGGCTTTCCTCGGTATTCAGGAAAGTCACGTTGCTCAATGGACGCGTAATAGGCATCCATATCAATATGAATGATTTTTCTGATTGTTGTATCGTGCCTGTTTTCCATGGTGGGGAATGGAACTCCTGTAAAATTACTAATTTTTTTAGCACAGAAAAATTTCTTTGACCCGTTTTTTCACCTATAGAAAAACGGGTATAAAATGTGTGTTTCATTCTAACAGGATTCCTTACTTTAGCCGCCGTAAAACAACACTTCTATGAACAAAGCAGAATTAATCGAAAAGCTTGCTGCCGACGCAGACCTTTCTAAAAAAGAAGCCGCTGCCGTACTGGATTCTTTTACCGATACAGTAACTAAAGCGCTGAAAAAAGGAGATAAAGTAACCCTGGTTGGCTTCGGTACTTTCTCTGTTTCCAAAAGAGCAGCCCGCACAGGCCGCAACCCACAAACAGGTGAAACCCTGAAGATCAAAGCGAAAAAAGTTGCCCGCTTTAAACCCGGTAAAGAGCTTTCCGAAAAGATCTAACCGATTGACCATTGCCGGTTAACCGAATGATAAAAGCAGGGCCGAGGTCCTGCTTTTTAATTTTCTTCCCTTTACTTTGCCTGGTGCCACTTTCTTTTGTTATAACTGATATTATTCCTGAAACGCCGGACGCAGCCAGCTTCCTGCTTTCGCCCATAAATGGCGAACCCGTTCCTTACAAAGCGGGCCAGTTCCTCACGCTGTTGCTCACACTGCATGGCAGACCCATACGGCGCTCGTATTCTCTTGCTTCTGCTCCCGGTACCGATCACACGCTGCGCATCACCGTGAAACGTGTTGAGAATGGAGAAGTTTCACGGTACCTGCTCGGTCACCTGAAGAAAGGAAATGTTCTGGAAACTTTGCCCCCAGCAGGTATGTTTGTTTACGATGATGAAAACACGGTGGAGCGTACTGTTTTTTTACTGGCGGCCGGAAGCGGAATAGTCCCTGTTTTCTCTTTGCTGAAACACCTGCTGTATTCAGAGCCCAATATTCATATTGTATTGGTGTACCAGAACCACTCCGTTAAAACCACCATCTTCCGCGGTGAACTGAAAGACCTGCAACGTTTACACCACGACCGTTTCAGGTGGATCGATTTTGTCCGGCCCGATCACGTGAACAATACGTTACTGGAGGAAATCATCCAACGGGAATTGCGCCACAAAAAAGAAGATGCCCGCTTCTACACCTGCGGCCCTCCGCTTTTCATGAACATGTGCCGCTTCAGTGTCCTTACCATGGGCTTCAGTCCGGATCAGGTGAAGCGTGAGTTTTTTACCACAGAAGCATTACCGCCACCGCCTTTGGTAAAAGATGCCACGCCAAAAAATGTGACCATTCTTGCCAATGGGAACCGCGTCTCTTTCCAAACGCAATATCCGTCTACCATACTTGAGTCCGCGCTTCAACAGGGTATTGCTCTCCCTTACAGTTGCAGGAACGGAAGGTGCTCCTCCTGCGTGGCGAAGTGCGTTGAAGGAGCGCTGATCATGAACAACAATGAGGTACTAACGGATAAAGACATACGAAACGGATTACGGCTTACCTGCACAGGGTACGCTCTTACCGATATTACCCTGCAATACGAACACTGATGATGGAAACACCAAGCCACAGGTATTTTGTGCTGAACAAGCCTTTTGATATGGTTTCGCAGTTTATAAGTCCGGACAATGTACACCTGCTCGGAGAAATTGATTTTCCCTTTCCCGAAGGAACGCATGCCATTGGAAGATTGGATAACCACTCGGAAGGCTTGTTGCTGCTTACAACGAACAAAAGGGTAACACGGTTATTGTTCCAGGGTGAAAAACCTCATGAACGCACTTACCTGGTTAAGGTAAAGAATGTAATTACGGAGGAGTCGCTGGAACAACTCCGGAATGGCGTGCTTATTTCAGCAAGCCACGGAAGCTGGTACAAAACACTGCCCTGTAAGGTTATTTTAACGGATAAACCCGCGCATATTGCACCGAGACCACGTTACAATGAATGGGAAGCGATGCCGCATTCCTGGATCGAAATGACGCTTACGGAAGGGAAATTTCACCAGGTAAGAAAGATGGTGGACAGTTTGCGGCACCGCTGCCTGCGGCTGATCCGCACTTCTATTGAAGATCTTCAACTAGGCAACCTTCCTCCAGGTTGTGTAAAAGAATATGAGGAGGAAGAATTTTTCAGGTTGCTGAAAATTGATAACTGGCGGGAATAAAAAAAGGCCGCCCCTGAAGAGGCTGGCCGTTTTACCCTTAAACCCGTCCTTTTAATATGTTTAGTCTGTGTGTGCTTTTTTCTTGATGTCTTCCACCTGTTTGATAATCTTGCTGATGTTTTCATCAGCGTAAGCGCCATAAGCGTCTACGATAGTTCCTTTGGCACCGTCATCGGTTTCTATCACATACATGATCGCATTATCTTCCGGATCTGAGTTTCCTTCAAACCTGAAGAAGTTCACCACATGAATTTCTTCGGGGAAATAATGTTTTGACGTATGAACGGAAGTTAGACCGCGATCTGTTGCTTTGAAATCTTCCACATATCCATCCTGTACCATTTTATTCAGGCATGCTGCCAGACTTTTCATATATGGTGCTTCGTAAGCGGTGTTAATATTGCTTTCCATGACTGCTGATTTTACTTGATAAGGAGCGTTTTATACTTAGTGAAGAGTAAATTTCATGCCGGAATATTTTAAGGCGGAACCGGATTCTTGTGTGGAAAGTTTTCCGCAACTTCCTGAAAAATGGGGCCGGGGTACGTTTATATACCCCGGAACACCCATTATTTCAGCTTATCATGCAAGGCTTTAGCCTTTTCATGGTGTGCTTTTATTTTAGGAAGTGTGGTTTCCAGCCATTGCTTCAATTCAGGATCGGTTGTTTGCTTCCATTCTTTTTCATACTTATCAATGGTGTTTTCATGCTTGTCCACCATTTCTTTGGCCCATTGCTTATCGAAGTTCTCCGGCTTTGTTTCGGAGAGTTCCTTATAATCTTCTTTTGCGTCTTCAGATAACTCAGTGGGAACTGTGATCGCCTTCGATTCTGCCAGTGTTTTCAACTCGTTGGTGAGCGTGGTGTGCTCCTTTTCCAACATGGCTGCGAACTCCTTCACTTCCGCATTGCCGCTGCGTTGTATGGCCAGTTGGGCGAGGTTGACCTCTGCGCTGTTGGAGGCCACGGCATCCACTACGAATTCAGCCTGATTTTCTCCTGCCTTTGTATCAAATTTGGCTTCGTTGCTGTCTTCCGCCAGTTCCTTACTATCTGTTTCTGTATTGTTGCAGGCTGCGAGCGAAAATACAATCGCCATTAAGAGTCCTGCTTTTATGAATATCTTTTTCATCTGGGAATCGTTTTAAAAATTAAGAACAGTTATGATTTCACCGCTTTGTGCATGTCACGGTATTTCTTGATCATGTCGTGCGAAGTGCGGAGGCTGCTTTTCTGATCCGTGATCAGTTGCCTTACTTCAGCGGTCATTTCGGCGTCAGATGCCAAGGCTGATTCATAAGCTTTCTGAGCGGCATCTTCTCCGAATTCACAGGATTCCAGCAATGAAGTGCGGTCTTTTCCTGTAAATACATTTTTCACATCCATCCAGGTGCGGTAGATGGCGCCTGAAGCGGTGGTGCCTGTTGCGGGTTCACCGCCCTGGCGCATTACTTCCTGCGTCAGTTCATTTACGTTATTCCGGCTTTGGTCGGCCATGCGGGAGAAGATTGCTTTCAGGTCCACATCAATGTTTTCAGCGTTGCTCATTGCTTTGTCGTAGCCTTCAATCCGGTCGTTGTTGATGCGGATAAGGTCGTTCAGTACTTCGATCAGGTTATCGTTTTTCATTGTAACAAGTTTTTGTGGTTTTAAAATCTGTTT
>CAMLPA010000100.1 GCA_946481605.1 uncultured Flavihumibacter sp.
GCAAGTTGAATATTGATGGTGGTTTCATCTCCTACGGTAACTTCCTTTGCGGTGTAGTTTATACTGGAAACAACCAGCACTGCACCTTTGGCAGCCGTAATGGAAAAACTTCCGTCCTCTGCCGTATTAGTGCCTGTAGCAGTGCCTTTCACAATTACGGACGCACCAAATACCGGCTCACCATCGGGGTTTGTTACTTTTCCCCTGATGGTATTCTGCGCAAGAACCGTAGTTCCGGTGCCTAGGAATAGTACAAACAACAAAATAACAGCAATCGTTTTTTCCCCTAAAAACTTCAGCAGTATCCGCTTTTTACGGGGTTCATTTTTTTTCATATTCATCGTTTTGGTTGAAACATTTTTAAAGATTGAAAATGGAGGCATGTGGATACACTGGCCATAGTTTCATTTTTTTTACACGTAATAATTAAGTTTCATTCAGGATTAGATAAGGTTAAAAAAGAGGATTTCTGTGTTGACGAATGGAAGAGGAAAATGGAAAGCGCTGAACTATCGGTTCAGATAGTGTAAAACATGGCGCGCGGGAAGAATCATTCATACGTTCCATACAGCATTGTTTAATAAAATTCAATCGTTCAGCATACAGGTTTACTGGCTGCTGAAAACGAAAATAGTTAAAAAAATGAAAATAGCAACCGATTGCATAATATTTTAGCTCATTTATGGAAAATGCTGATTTAATTGCCGGGAAGCGGATAATTTAATTGAATAATGAAATATCATTTATTGTAGATGAACACAGAACAGAATTAAAACAAACTAAAAACAAGGTAACCGATTGCACAACAGAAAGGAATTTAGCCGCTTTTTTATTTGTGCTTTTTATACAGGCCGCAAGGCTTCCACCTGATCAAACCACGCTGCGTCATTAACTCCTTTATATACTGCATTTATTTTCTGCCTGGTGTACGACAGGTTTACTTCGGTAATAAATCCAGGTAAAGTATAGCATTATAACTACGGTAATCTCTTTCCGAAACCTATCTAAAACCATGGACCATGCACTAAGTGACCTCGGGTATATTAATCTTACTTTCTCCGGGTATATACGCAAACCAGGTTGGCTTTTTTTGACAATTATCAAACTTTTAATTGTCAAATGTATAATCTATAAAACCTGCTACAGCAAAGGGTTTGAATGTCGCACACTTGTATAAATGTTTAAAGACATCTCTCATAAGAGTTACTACGTATTACCCATTTTTTTCCTGATAAATATCTAATTCAGGATAAAAGAACTACTAATTTTGCGACCGTATTTTTTCCAATTCTTAGAAAAATTATTGTTTAAATCCCATACACCCCATGACGCTTAAACCCGTACTGCTGCTTGCGGCAATTAGCTTTTTTTATTCAACGCTGTTCAGCCAAACCACAAAGCATTTCGTTCACGACAACACCAGCGCCAGCGTGGCTATTTCCAGTAGCAAATTGTACACTTTCCCCAACAGCACTAACCTGGCTTATGTAACAAGAAACTACACCACCGGTAATGGCAGTCTTGTTACACTGGATGAAAATGGCGCACTGGTCCGTTCTACACAATTCACAGATTATTTTACATGGCCAACCACCAACCGGGGACAAACCCAGACAGATATTATCTCGCTCGACAACGGAAATCTTTTTATCGTTTACTACGCCAGTTCTACTGATACCAAAACCTATGACAATGCCCGCTATATTGTGATGGCGCCAGATGGCACCCTCGTTTCCAGCGGCGTGGTGAACTCCACGGATCCAGGCAACCTGCTTACCCGTTTTTTTTCACTGACGAAACTTTCCAATGGAAAAATAGTTGCCTTGTTCCAGCGTTCTGACAACAGCACTTATGCGTTCCGTATTATTTCTGCTGAAGGCACGCCCGAAGGAAGTGATATCGTCCTCTCAGGCGCCAATGTTCGCACCGGGAGCGTAGCGGCAGGCGCCAACGGTAATTTTATGGTGGTATATTTCTTAACCGGAGGCGCGCTTCGTGGACAACTTTACAATTCCAGCGGAACAAATATCCTGGTAGAAGGCAATACGCACTTCACCATACACAATTCAGGCCCTGATTTTTATCCTATAAACCCGGTTGGGCTTTCAGACGGTACCTATGCTTTATTTTACGGCACAGCATGGGGCACTTACTGGAGAAGGTTCTATAATGCTGACGGTACCGCGAACGGAGCCTCTGTATCTGTCCCTTCTTCACAAAACATTTCAGGTGTTTTCCTGAACAATACTGCCGGGCAGGAAGGGTATTACATTCCAGTGTATACCAAACGTTATCCATCCGACGACAGCAATCTTGATTATTCCATTTCCTTTCTCCGCTTCAATAACAGCGGTGTGCAACAGGAGCAAATCGACGATGGTCGCTGGTTCAACTCTCCTGCTGTATTCGTGGCTCCGGGAAAAGTATCAGGCTTCAGCTACCTTATCTCCTACTATAAAGCTGTATATATGGAAGACTGGGGAGGAGGCTATATAGAATACTATCCTGATGGCGACAACGATGTGGTGGGTGTATTCCAGAATTTTTCCAGCGGTGGCGCCTTACCTGTTACCATGCGAAAATTCACAGCATACCTCCAAAATGGCATTGCACAACTGGAATGGGAAACTTCAACGGAAACAGAAAATAGTCATTTCACCATAGAAAAAAGTACCGATGGACGCAACTTCACCCGCATAGGAACCGTAAACGGCGCCGGTAACAGCAACCTGGTGAACCATTATAAATACAGTGATCCCATTGGGGGCGCCGCTATCGTGCATTACCGCCTACTCCAGCACGATCTGGATGGCCGGGTAACAATAGCCGACACCCGGGTATTGCGCAACAACGGGTTAAGCGATGCAAAACTGTCTCCGAACCCTGTTCAGGGCAACAGCATTACCATTGAAAATGCCAGTCCCGGAACATCCTATCAGATTTATGGTTTGAATGGACAGATGGTATCCGCAGGTGTTTTACTGAAAACAGTAAACACAATTTCCGTTGCAAATTTCCCAGCCGGCATGTACCATATCCGACTTGGCGATGGTCAACTGCTGCGGTTTATCCGTCAGTAATGGCGCGGGTTGATCCGTATTGATTACAAAGCCTGTTCATAGCATATTGCCGCGGCCTTTCAGCCGCGGCAATATTTTTCGGATAACTGATGTTTTTTGCTTTGAAGCAGACTGCACCAGCATGGCCATGTTCAGCGTGCGGGAATTCCGTACGCTTTTTGTGCCCGGCAGCGCGCGCTTTCATCAGGTGAAATGATTCAAGTATATTTGAGTATCACCTAAAGAAAAATACCATGAAAGCAATTGTTTTTTCAACCCTCCTCCTCATCTTAACTAATGGTTTGAGGGCACAGGAGAACCAAGCGCCAAAACTTTACCATCCCGAAGCTGATGCGGAAAAAGATGTGGCAGTAGCTGTAGCCAAAGCAGCCAAAGAAAAGAAATTTGTATTGCTGCAAATGGGCGGCAACTGGTGCGGGTGGTGCATCCGCTTCAACAAATTCGTTACGGATGATCCTCAGTTAGACTCTATGGTGAAGGCGAACTTTGTAGTGTATCACCTGAATTACAGTCCGGAGAACAAAAACGAAAAACAATTCGCGCAATACGGTTTTCCGCAAAGGTTTGGATTCCCTGTGTTTGTGGTATTGGACGAAAAAGGCAACCGCATTCATACGCAGAACTCTGTTTACCTGGAAGAAGGTAATGGATATGACAGGAAAAGAGTGATGGATTTCTTCAGAGACTGGTCGCCGAAAGCGCTTGATCCCGCTCAGTATGCGCAAAAGCCAAAATAGGTGAAGCTTTTCAGGCAACTCATTCGTTCATACTCCTCTCATTTTTAAAATATTCCGAATGGCCTACGACATGCAATTAGCAGACAGGATCAGGAAACATTTGGCGCAACTGGAAACGCTTTCTATAGAAGAAAAGGAAATGTTCCGCGGACTGACATTTATGGTGAATGGCAAAATGTGTGTGAATGTAAGCGGAGAAAACCTGATGTGCAGGTTCGATCCATTACGCTTAGAGGAAGTAGCCGCCCGTAAAGGATACCAGCCCATGCTTATGAAAGGGAAGCCATACAAAGGATACTGTTATGTAGAGCCCCCGGGATTTAAAAACAAAAAGGACTTTGAATACTGGATCAACCTTTGTCTGGCGTTTAATGCGGAAGCCAAAGCCTCCAAAAAGAAGGTAAAAAAGGAGGGTTAAACACCTGCAAAGGGTAGAAATATTGCATTTCAGGATTTAGTGTTTATTTTGCCGGCAATTCTGAACCTATCTATATCATGAAAAAAAAAGGCTTCAACCTGCTGTTTGCCCTATTGGCTTTCCCAATCGGCATCGCATTGTACAAGGATACAGACTTTAAAAATTTCACCTTCAGAAAACCAGCATTAGATACGGTTTACCTCATCACCTTTGTGATTGCCATATCCCTTATGCTGAAAGGCAATAAGAAAGAGACCGAAAAGAAATAGCAATATCCGCCAATGTTTAAACCGTGTAAAAACTGGCATAGGGCAAGTTTTACTTTTTTTCAGGTATGAAATAATCTTGGATCATCATACAGGTCATTCACCTGGGTTGGACGAGCGATAAAGAGTTCACCCAGGTTTACACGCTCATTCACTTTATTACCGGGTGTGTTTTCTGTATAGATATTATAGAAAATCAGTCCTGTAGGGGTGCGTTCGTAAGTACTTGTCTCGCCATCGGGTTGCATGTCGTCCAGTTTTTTCGCCACGAAAGCATTGGAAGCACTGTATTCCAGTTTATCGCAGGCAATATTTATGTGTTGAACATCGGAGCCATCATAAATGCTGATAGCGGTAACGGCTTTTGCCGGTCCGGTGGATACACAGGTAATTTTCGTACCGTCTGGCCAGAAAATAGTCCGGCTGGCGCCAATCCTGTCTTTGAGGTGTTTGCCATTCAGACTTTCGTGCGCGGCGGCAAGCACGTCTCCTCCTGTTGGGCTACCCCATAGCTGATAGGTCACATTGGGATATGACTTATCCGTCATAGTAATCGTCAAAACATCGGGTTTGCGATGAATTTTAACCACAACGCCACCCGCAGAATTGTATTCATAAATCCCTTCCCCTCCGGTAGTTAAGCCAGACTTTGGCGTTACCGGCGCACAGGTGCCAAGGATAGGCAATTCCTCTGCCTGCTCCTTATTATTTTTCTTACAGGATACTGCTGTGAGCAGTCCAAGACCAGCAACAGCGATTATTAAACGGGGGCTAAATCTGGTGCAACGCATAAAATGATATTTTCCTATACATCGTAGAAATTCGGAAAAGTCATCACCCTTCAGGAGCGTTTCTAAAATAATGCCTGCATTGTACCGAAACTAATGTTATTGCGACTTCTTACTTACAAACCTGGTTTAGCTATGTAAAGAATGAATACACTCACAAACTCCCCTTTCTCAATTCCGGGAAAAATGCTTCAGCTAACCGGAAACCTAACTGCTGCAGCCATTTGCGCAGCCCTGACATCTCGTATAAAGTGTTATCCCGCATATCCATTGGCATTTGAAATAAAGGCGATTTCCACCGCCGCAAACTTTTGTAACAACCTGAAATGGAAATTAATTCAAATGCCCGTTAATCACTCGTTAATCCTGGGTCTGATTGCAATAATGGTTCAGTACGGATAAACACCTTTTCCGTTTCTCTTGTTGTTGCGCTACCTAGCTTCCGCTGAAAGACGATTTCGAAAGTCCTGCAATAAACAGCAGCGATATACCTGATTTATCGTAACCACCGTATCTTTCTGCTTTAAAAATCAATATTAAACTCCATTCAGCTCATGAAATCATACCTTGTCCTGCTCCTGTCTTTTGCAGTTTTTTCTGCTGTTGCCCAGGTTAAACAACCTACCGCAGAACAATTCCAGGCTTTCGCAGATGGCAAACGAAAATCGTTGGCCATTACTTACAGACATGAGATTTCCGATGAATACCAGTTGTCCATCGCTCCGCTGAAAGGATTCACCAACCTGAAATACAAAATAACCGTGGAATATTTTGATAAGCACAAAACACTGGAAGGCTTGGAGGTTTTCTGCGCCCCCTGGCAGGAGGTGAAAAATTCCGGAGCCATCCCCTTCTCTTTCAAACGAGACAAAAATTTTAAAAGAACAAACTTCATCCACATCATCATTGAATATTACCGGCCGTAAACACCGGATATCATCAGAATTTTTGATAACTTAATACCGTCTTCACCACCTTTACACCCATGCATACCGGTAAACGATATTCTCCTTTGGAGTTCTTCAACTGGACAAGAAAAGATACGTTCTGTCTGCTGCTGATCGCGGCTGTTCCCACCACGCTCTACGCGGCCGGGTGGCATTTCCTGTCCCTCCCCTGGCAACCCGCGGCTATTGTGGGCACCGCGGTAGCATTTATTGTGGGATTCAAGAACAACGCGGCCTACAACCGTATGTGGGAGGCCCGCCAGATTTATGGCGCCATCATCAACGACAGCCGCAGTTTCGCCTATTCGCTGCGCGATGCATTGGGCGGCAAAGAGAACGAAATTGTAAAACGTATGTTCTACCGGCATTTCGCCTGGCTCACCGCACTTCGTTTCCAACTCCGTGAACAACGGAGCTGGGAGAACACAAATGCCGAGAACAACCTGAACTTCCGGAAGAACAGGTTCGAAATCCCCGAAATGCGCGAACCACTTGAAGTAGCGTTAAAGCCGTATTTATCCGAAGGGGAACTTGCCTATATTCTTTCTAAAAAGAACAAGGCCACCCAACTTTCCGCCATGCAATCGGAGGAACTTTCCACACTGAAAAAGACCGGCGAACTCAACGATTTCCAATGGACACTTTTACAACAGGCGATGGCCAGATTCACCGATAACCAGGGTCGGGCCGAAAGGATCAAAAATTTTCCTTACCCGAGAAATTTCGCTTCCATCGCCACTTACCTGCTGTTCATTTTCGTGGCGCTGGCCCCATTTTGTTTGCTGCGCGAAATGGATAAACTGGGCGAGGGCACTTTTCTCCAGGGTTATTCCATCTGGCTCAATATTCCCTTTGCGGCCATGATTACCTGGGCTTTCCACACACTGGATACGGTAGGCGAAAGCGCGATGAACCCCTTTGAAGGCGGCGCCAACGATGTACCCATTACCCAGATCAGCCGCACCATTGAAATTGATATGCGCGACATGCTGGATGAAACAAACCTGCCCGCTCCCATTGCGCCTCAAAACAATATTGTACTATAAATTATGCTGGAACATTTCCCTTTCTACCTCTTCCTCATTGTACTGATCCTGGTGCTCATCATGGTGGCCAATAAAATCCGGGTGGCCTATCCCGTATTACTGGTGGTGGCCGGACTGCTGCTCAGTTTTATCCCCGGAACGCCTGTCCTGAAGATTGATCCCGAACTGATCTTTATCATATTCCTTCCACCCCTTTTGTATGAGGCGGCCTGGGCCGGTTCCTGGAAAGAGTTCTGGAAATGGCGGAGGATCATTATCAGTTTCGCATTTGTGGTGGTTTTTCTCACGGCCATATCGGTGGCTATTGTAGCCAACACATTCATACCCGGCTTTTCGCTGGCCCTGGGCTTTTTGCTGGGCGGCATCGTTTCACCGCCAGATGCTGTAAGCGCCAACGCTATCCTGAAGTTCGTAAAAGTGCCGAAGCGCATGTCTTCCATCCTGGAAGGTGAAAGTCTGCTGAACGATGCGTCCTCGCTCATCATTTTCCGGTTCGCGTTCATCGCGGTGGCCACAGGTCAGTTTGTATGGCAGGAAGCGGCACTGAGTTTTGTATGGATGGTATTGGGCGGAACGGGGATAGGACTGACCATCGGTTTCCTCTTCATCAAAGCACACAAATGGTTGCCCACCGATGTGAATATGGACATCATTCTCACGTTGGTGACGCCTTACGCCATGTACATCGGCGCGGAGAAGGCCCACGCTTCCGGCGTACTGGCCGTGGTGAGCGGCGGTCTCTTTCTGTCGTACCACCGGCACAGGTTCCTGGGCAGTTCATCCAGGTTAAGGGGCGAAAATGTGTGGGAAAGCCTGGTGTTTTTATTGAACGGACTCGTATTTATGCTGATCGGACTTGATCTCCCCGAAATAGTGAACGGCTTAAAACAGGAAGGCTCTGGTTTTTACGAGGCCACAATGTATGGGGTACTCATTACCGTGGTATTGATTGTTGGCAGGATACTCGCCTCCTATGGCGCGGTGGTGGTGAGTATGCTCGCCGGACGAGTGATGACTGTAGCCGACAGATCGCCGGGTATGCGGGTGCCCATTATTTTAGGTTGGACGGGCATGCGGGGCGTGGTTTCCCTGGCGGCAGCACTGTCCATCCCCGTTACAATGGACGATGGAACGGCTTTCCCGCAACGCAACCTTATTCTGTATATCACTTTCGTGGTGATTCTGCTTACACTTGTGGTGCAGGGACTCACACTGCCTGCACTCATCAGGAAGATAAAACTCCCTTTCTACAACGATCATTTACCGGAAGAAGAAACCACACGCATGCTGCAAAAGGAACTGGCAGCCGCTTCTTTGCAATACCTGCAAGAACACCATGCGGAACAGAAAGAACTGAGTTTCTTTCTTAAAAAACTGAGCATGCAGTGGCAACAACAGGCAGCGCAGGAAGAACCGGTTGTAATACCCACGGATACCAAAGCAGTTTATAAAAAACTGCTGAATGTGCAACGGGATTTATTGCTTGAAATAAATAAGAAGGAGCCGCGGATAGACGAAGAAATTGTACGGCATTTTTTGCATAGGATAGATATTGAGGAAGAGCGGATTAAGTTGTGAAGCCTCTCCCCCTCCCCTCTCCGGGGAGAGGGGCGATTGATTTGGGGAGGATGATATTTGGAGAAAAACGAATTGTTTTAGGGTATTAATATGGAGGAAGGAATAGTTTTTAGAGGGCTGATTATTGAATAACGGGAATGGTTAGACGTTTTTATTGGTGGTGGATGGTTCTTTCTGACACTTATTTATAATGCGTTTGTAGTATAAAATCATTTTGGTTGCAGCAGTTTTTCTGCACCAAAAATCAGTTGATTTATTCGTGATTAGGTTTACCTGGATTTTTTCTTTACAGAAGGGAAGGCAGCTTCGCCGGTTACATTTTGAAGTTGAAGCGAGGGGGCATTTTTGCTTTCCAGCACCTGGTTGAAATAGGCGGGCTTGTTTTTGCCCCATTCCACATGACTGTTCCGCACTTTAACGCCGGTCGCGTTTTCAATATAGAAGCCGGAGGTACTTCCTGTAACGAATCCGTCCACCTGTGCGGGCCGGCGGTCGTAAATGCCGCCGGGTAAGGACGTGGTTTTATCGATGAAAACATCCACATTATCAAATACGATATTCGATATTTTATCGGCGGATTCAGCGCTCACGAAGATGCCGTTCTCGCTGATGCATTTGATGTTGCTGAAATAAATATTCTTCACTTCTCCCACACGTCCTTCGGTGGCGCCTTTCGGGAAACGCCAGTTCGCGTCTTTATGATCGATTTTCGCACGGCGGAAAGCGGTCACATAAATGGGTTCGGCCTTGCCCCACCATACATCGCTGAAAAGCTGTCCTTCAATGATCATGTTGGAGAAGA
>CAMLPA010000101.1 GCA_946481605.1 uncultured Flavihumibacter sp.
AGCCCGGCCACTTCATCCATGCTTTTTTTGAAAACCGGCAGCCGGGAATAATGTTGTTCTTCTACTTTCCTTTTGAGGTCCTGAAACGAAGTATTGTAATCGATGCCCGACACATCGAGGCGTGTGCGCATAATCTGCTTCACCGTGATGTTCCCGAATTTTACAATGCCTTTCAGGATATTTTTTTCTTCTTCGCTGGCATCGCCATTGGAAGTAAGGTCAATCGCATCATCCAATTCTTTGAGCGAATACTGCTGGCTTTTCGCGCCCAGCCTTTTCTCCAGGCTATCGGAATAGCCAACGAGCCAGCCGCTGAACCCGCGCAGCAGGGAATGAATGGCGGCCACCACCGGAGCTGCGCTGTATGCGAAACGAAGGTTATTTTGTGTGGCCCATACTTTGGGAAGCACCTCCCCGAAAAGCATCAGCACGAATCCAATGATCCCGATTTTGATCGCATAAAGCAGGATGGTATTATCGATGCCCGTCAGCACCATATCGATCGCGAAATTGGAAAGAATAATGAGACAGATGTTTACGAAACTGTTGGCGATCAGCAAGGATGCCAGCAATGTTTTGGGGGCGGAGAGCAGTTCGATGATCTTACGGGCAGTAGCGTGCTGCCTGGTTTTGAGCATGTTCAGGTCCTTATAGGTAAGGGAGAAGAAGGCAACTTCCGCACCTGATACAAGGAAGGAGAAAATAAGCAATACGATGATAACGATAAGCAGCACCGTTGTTCCCTGCGAGCTGGCCTGGAGCAGGAAAAACGAATGGGGTATGTCAACCGTGTGAGGGTCCAAAGCGATGGGTTTTCGTTAAGAATTGGGCAAATCTAAGGATTAGACTTCAGAGAATCAGAAGCTGAGGTCTTCATTGGGATCTGAGAGCGGTGGAATATCGTGGTTTCCGAGTCCTTCCATCCCTTCTCCGTTGGGAAGATGTGCCGGTCCGTGCCCGTCGGCTCTTTTATCCAGCATAATCAGGTTATCCCCCACTACTTCTGTTGCAAATTTTTTATTGCCTTCCTTATCCTCCCAACTGCGGGTTCTTAATCTTCCTTCAATGTACACCAGGCTTCCTTTGTGGAGGTATTTCTGGGCGAGTTCGGCGAGGCCGCGCCAGAGTACCACTGTATGCCATTCCGTTTGCGAGATCAGTTTGCCTGCTCTGTCTTTATAGGTTTCCGTTGTTGCCAGCGGGAACTTTGCCACCGCTATGTTTCCTTCCAGGAACTGCACATCCGGATCTTTACCGAGGTTTCCAATGAGCATCACTCTGTTAACGCCACGCATAGTGTATTGATTTGTTGATTTTACAAACTCCTTTCTGATATATGCCTTTTAAAGTTAACTGAATTTCAGGTAAAATGAAAGAAATGTTTTGCCTCCTGAAACCGTTTTAAAACGATGGGGAAAGCATATTCAGAGAGCCTGTTGAAAGGCACATGCAGGTATGTTTCTCCCAGTTGCGGTTCCAGCAATAACCGCGCCGCCACTACCTGTACATGCAATGTCTGGTGCGTAAGCACATGTTTTACAACAGGTAAAGGTTGTACGGCTGCTATACCGGGCAGGGATATACGGCGAATCAACTCATCCGCTGAAACAGGTTCATCTGTTTCTATCAATATGAATTCATGCAGGTCCTTCCATATATCCTTATCCGTTCTTTTCCGGATGTAAACTCCGTTATTATACGTGGCGGCAACATAGTTTAAATACCGGGTCCTCTTGACCAGTTGCTTGGATTTTACAGGAAGTTTTGCAACGGTATTGGTATGAAAGGCGACACAATCTTTGTTCAGCGGACAGCTCTCACAGGATGGCTGCTTCGGGGTGCACACCAATGCCCCGAAATCCATGATGGCCTGGTTCCATTCGGCAGGGTTCTTTTTATCGAGCCATGCCTCCGCTAAGGCGGCAAAGTGTTTCTTTCCTTCCGTGGAATCGATCGGCACTGCTGAACCGGTGTACCTCGACAATACCCTGAACACATTGCCATCCAGCACGGCATGTGGCAACCCGAACGCGAAGGACGCTATAGCGGCAGCGGTGTATGCCCCTACTCCTTTCAACGAAAGAATATCTTCGTAAGCCGAAGGAAAATTTCCACCAAACTCAGTGTGCACCCTTCTTGCGGTAAACAAAAGATTACGGCAGCGGGAATAATAGCCCAATCCCTCCCACAGCTTGAAAACCGCATCATCAGGCGCTTTCGCCAACGCGGAGATGGTAGGATAAGTTGTAATGAAGCGTTCATAATATGCCCTGCCCTGCTCCACTCTTGTTTGCTGCAAAATAATTTCGCTGAGCCAGATGCGGTAAGGGTCCTTTTCTCCTTTCCAGGGCATTTCCCGTGCATTCAATGTCCTGTTCCATTCCAAGAGGCGCGTTGTGGGGTTCTGTTTGTTGGTCATATTCCCCGGCATGAATTTTGAATCTTCATTCTCAATAATTTACGCTTAAAAAAAAAGCGGGGGATCAGAAAAAATATTTAATTTGTTCCATATTATATATAAAATACAACATCTTTCCCCTTAGATTTGTTGTACTTTGAAAATCAATTCAGTAACATAAAATATGTTCAGTTATGAGAAAAGCCGATCTCATCAATCAAATATCTGAAAAAACAGGTATTCCAAAAGTTGATGTACTGGTGACGCTTGAAACCATGTTCAAAGAAGTAAAAGGTGCGCTTGCAAATGGCGAAAACATTTACATCCGTGGATTCGGCAGTTTCATTACCAAAAAAAGGGCCGCTAAAATCGGGCGTAACATCAAGCGCAACGTGGCTGTTCACATTCCCGAACATTTCATTCCTGCCTTCAAACCCGCAAAAGAATTTGTACAGGAGGTAAAGAAACTGAAAAAGGAGGAGTAATTTCGCGTTCTAATTAAGCAGAACGTGAAGAGACAGCAAATGATTCTTGCGGGAAGCGGCATAGCGCTGCTGGCCCTTATCTTTTTTTTCGCACCCGTAACCAAACCGGTGCAGGCGGCTACAGCAGCAACCGAACACCATGAAGGTGACGGGCACGACCATAGCCATGGCGAAGCGGCAGCCCTTTCTATTGAAGCTATCCTGGCTTCCTCCAAACAAAATTTAAGCCCCACCCAACTGGAGTATGTGACCAGGCTCGAAAATGCCGTGGTGCGCGGAGACGTTAAGAATCAATCAGTTCACACCTATCATCAACTGGCGAGATTCTGGAAAGACTCCGTAAAAAGTTTTATTCCATACGCTTTTTACACCGGAGAAGCAGCGAAGTTGGAAAATTCTGAAAAAAACCTCAACTTTGCAGCCAATTTATTTTTAGGCAACCTGCAGGTTCAATCCAATTCAGCCTTAAAGGCATGGATGGCCGGGGAAGCCAAAACGTTGTTTGAAAAGGCTTTGGAGTTGAATCCCGCAAACGATTCAGCAAAAGTAGGACTTGGAAGTTGCTACTTTTTCGGAAACCTCGGCGCACCCATGGAAGGCATTGGCAAAATCAGGGAGGTGGCTGAAAGGGATCCGGAAAACATGTATGCACAGTTTATGTTGGGTGTGGGCGGTATAATGTCCGGCCAGCTCGACAAAGCAGCAGAAAGGTTCAAAACGGTGATGGCGAAGCAACCGGAAAACGCAGAAGCCGTACTGAGACTCGCTGAAGTGTACGAGATGCAGCACAAGAACCAGGAAGCGATTGACCTGTACGAAAAAAGCAAAGCACTGATCAACAACCCGGAATTCCGCGAAGCCGTGGATGAAAGGATAAAGAGTTTGAAATAATTTTGATTGATAATAACATAAACTAATTGAGTTATGCCTTGTGGTAAAAAGAGAAAGCGTCATAAGATAGCAACGCATAAGCGTAAAAAAAGACTGAGAAAGAACCGTCATAAGAAGAAGAAGTAATCTCTGGTTCTTATACTATATCTGTTTCTGTAAGCCGGGAATACCTTTCCCGGCTTACTTGACTTTCGCTGATGCTGTAATCAAATAAAGCCTCGACAGCAATAATACACGGTGTTTCTGCGTATATACGGCTGTGTTATGGCCCCTAAACAGCATTCCTGTAGATGTATGGCTGTAGTTCGTAAAGAAAAATCTAGTGAACAAGGAACTGATAATAAACGCGGTACCTCAGGGTGTAGAGATTGCATTGCTGGAGGATAAAAAGCTGGTTGAGCTTCATAATGAAAAGAATGATGCCAACTTCGCCGTGGGCGATCTGTACCTGGGAAAGGTCAAAAAGCTGATCCCCGGACTGAACGCCGCATTCGTGGATGTGGGTTTTGAAAAAGATGCTTTTCTTCATTATACCGACCTTAGCCCCTACGCCAGGTCTATCCTGAAGTTCACGCAGATGGCTATGGTGGATCAAACGCCAGAAGGCTTCGATTTCGGCAAATTCACCGTAGAACCCGAGATCGTTAAAACAGGTAAGGTAAACGAAGTGCTGGGTGGCAAACCCAATATCCTCGTTCAGATCCTGAAAGAACCCATCGCCGCCAAAGGCCCCCGCCTCAGTTGCGAAATATCGCTGCCAGGCAGGTTCGTGGTACTCACGCCTTTCAACGATATCATCGCCGTTTCCAGAAAGATACACTCCGCTGAAGAAAGAAAAAGACTGCAGCGCATCGTGGAATCCATCAAAACAAAAAACTTCGGGGTAATCGTAAGGACCGCCGCCGAAGGAAAGAATACGGCCGAACTGCACGAAGACCTGAGCACGCTCATCGAAACATGGCACACCATTCAGCGTAACCTCAAAGGCTCGGTAGCCCCCGCCAAGATTCTGAGTGAGCAAACCAAGACCACCAGCATTTTACGTGACCTGCTCAACGAAGACTTCAATAAGATTGTGCTCAACGATAAAACGATCTTCAACGATACCAAGAGTTATATCCAGAAAATCGCGCCCGAAAAAGCCGATATCGTTTCGTTCTACAACTCAGGTGCCCCCATATTCGACCATTTCGGAGTAACCAAACAGGTGAAGTCGGCTTTCGGTAAAACCGTGAACCTCAACTCCGGCGCATATCTTATTATAGAACATACCGAAGCACTGCACGTAATCGATGTAAACAGCGGCTACAAAAGTGTGAGCAACAACCAGGAACAGAACGCCCTGGAGACCAACCTGGAAGCGGCGGAAGAAATCGCCCGTCAACTCCGGCTTCGCGACCTCGGTGGTATCATCGTGGTGGATTTCATTGATATGAAACTGCCCGACAACAAAAAAGCACTGGCCGATGCCATGGAGAAATTCATGCGGCCCGACCGCGCCAAACACGCGGTACTGCCCATCTCCAAATTCGGCCTGATGCAGATCACCCGGCAAAGGATGAAGCCGGAGATCAATATCAATACACAGGAAGTATGTCCTTCCTGCAACGGTACCGGTAAAATCACCTCCACGCTGGTGCTGGAAGATGAGATCGAAAAGAACCTCAGCTACCTGGTTACCCATCAGCACAACAACCTGACCCTGATGGTGCACCCCATTCTATACGCTTACCTTACCAAAGGATGGCTCTTCTCCAAAGCCCGCAAATGGCAAAGGAAACACAAGACCAGGCTCACGATTAAAGAAAATACGAACTACCACCTTACCGAGTTTAACTTCTTCGATCAGCACGATGAGCAGATTAAGTTGTAGGAATTTTGAATGATGGATTTTGGATGATGAATTAGCATAATAACCAAAGAAACTTATATAAGAATGGCGCATCGGATTTGATGCGCCATTCTTATTTTTTATACCGGGTAATTATATGATCAGGGCATATTCCTTCTAACAAATTTGCTTACGCCTCATATTCGGCACAGAATATACTCAACTTCACTGTCCCTATCAACCGCCCAATCCATCATTCAAAATCCATCATCCAACATCTCACTACTCTCTTCTTGAACCTGAAAGGTAAATCAGCAGGTACTGTACCAAGGTAACTATGGAGGCAATAGCTGCTACCACATAAGTCATTGCAGCCCATTTCAAAGCGTCTTTAGCCAGAGGATATTCCCGCTCGTTGGTCACGTTGGTGCGTTCCAGCCAAGCCAGCGCCCTTTTGCTCGCGTCAAATTCTACCGGGAGTGTAATCACGGAAAACAAAGTGGTAACGCCAAACAAAATCACACCTCCAAGCAACAGCGCCGGGAATGTTTGAACCATAAAAACACCGGCCAGCAATACCCATTGTACGATCGAAGAACTGAATTGCACCGCCGGAACCAGTTTTGAGCGCATGGTAAGCCATTGGTAAGCTGTCGCATGCTGAACAGCGTGACCGCATTCGTGCGCTGCAACGGCCGCCGCGGCCACACTATTACTGTGGTAAACATCAGGGCTCAGGTTTACCGTCTTGTTGGTGGGATTATAGTGATCCGAAAGGAATCCATCCACAGAAACCACCTTCACGTCGGTTATTCCATTCTCCCGTAACATCTTTTCCGCTACCTCGCGCCCTGTAAGCCCACTTCTCAAAGCCACCTCAGAATATTGCTTGAATTTGCTTTTCAGTCTCCACGACACCAGCATACTAACCAGCAGGAAGAAAATGGAGACCAACATAATTTCGAATGTCATAAGTATCTCTTTTTTAACTCATAATCTAGCTATCAAATTGATAACCATACCGTTTTTACACCCTAAAATTCCGCCTTTTTGTCGGTATAAAAAATTCTAAAATGACGTAGCGACACAATGTCATTTTCACCGAAAAATCAACCGCCATATTTGCCACTGCCTAATTTCTAATATGTTTATTATTTAAAATCAAATAGTTGAAAAATTTTATTGCGCATTTTCGTTCAAAAGTTATTCACACCGCCAAAAAATAATTTTGTTATGTAGGCTGAATTTGTAATTTAGTGCAAGAATTTAATGGGTTAGTAAGTAACAAGGGTCGGTAGAAATACCGGCCCTTTTACATTTGTGAAAACGGCAGGTTATGAGCAAATTGAAAACGGCATTTTTTTGTCAGCACTGTGGATATGAAAGCCCCAAGTGGTTAGGAAAATGTCCATCCTGCCAGCAATGGAATAGTTTTGTTGAAGAGAACATCCGAAAGAAAGATGACAAGGATGTTTTCAGTTGGAAAGAAGACACCAACGAAAAAAGAAAAACAGTTACCGTTGCGCTGCACGATGTTAAAGTAAAAGAAGAGCAACGCATTCAAACGGAAGATCCCGAACTGAACCGCGTAATGGGTGGAGGAATTGTTCCGGGCAGTATTATTCTTGTTGCAGGTGAACCCGGTATTGGGAAATCAACACTGTTTCTTCAAACGGGTTTACGTTTAAAAAATATCCGCACACTTTATGTAAGCGGAGAAGAAAGCGAGCAACAGATCAAGATGCGCGCCGATCGTATTCAGGTAACCAACGATTCTGTATTCCTCCTCACAGAAACAGATACACAAACAATATTCCAGGAAATCAGGAAACTGAAACCGGAAGTCGTGATCGTTGACTCCATTCAAACTTTACAATCACCACTTATTGAATCTTCGCCCGGGAGCGTATCGCAAATACGGGAATGCGCCGCGTTGTTTCAACGTTTCGCTAAAGAGTCCGGGATTCCTGTATTCCTCATTGGCCATATTACAAAAGACGGAAGTATCGCAGGACCCAAGATACTGGAACACATGGTGGATACCGTGTTACAGTTTGAAGGCGACAGGCACTATGCTTACAGGATATTGCGCACGTTGAAAAACAGGTTCGGCAGTACGGCGGAACTTGGTATTTATGAAATGAACTCGAAGGGCATGCTACCCGTACTCAATCCCAGCGATATTCTTATTACACAAAAAGAAGAAGCGCTGAGTGGTACCGCCATCGCCGCAACCATTGAAGGGATGCGCCCTTTATTAATCGAAGTGCAGGCTTTGGTTACGCAATCTGTGTATGGTACCCCGCAACGCACGGTCAGCGGATATGATCTCAGGAGATTACAGTTGTTGCTTGCCGTACTGGAGAAAAGAGGCGGCTTTCATTTCGGAATGAAGGATGTATTCCTGAACCTTGCTGGCGGATTAAAAGTTGAAGATCCCAGCATCGACCTCGCCGTAATGGCCGCATTACTTTCTTCTTATGAAGATGTTCCGCTGCCACCCGTGATCTGTTTCGCCGGAGAAGTTGGACTCAGTGGTGAGATCAGGGCCGTGAACAGAATTGAACAACGCATCGCCGAAGCCGAAAAAATGGGCTTCGAAAAAATAATCGTTTCCAAATACAATCAGAAAGGACTGGGCAAACAATCCTTTAATATAGAAGTGGTGCCCATGGGCAGGATTGAAGAACTGTACAGCTATCTTTTTTAATGCTACGTGTTTTACATGCGGCTCTATCCGTTTAAATACGGTACCCTGTTGAGGGAAACACGGTTTTTAGGATAAAATGATTGGCTGAACTTGCACCAATGAAAAGAACGTTGAATGATTGGTGTGAAGGATTGATGCAGTTGTTTTTCCCGGTTCAGTGTCTGGGATGCGGCAATGATATTGTACAGGCTGAAAATTATTTCTGCCTGCTGTGCAGGAGCAAGTGGCCGTTTACAAAATTTGAGCAGTGGGAAGAAAATCCGGTGGAGAAGATATTCCGAGGAAGAGTTGACGTTCATCATGCGATGGCTTGTTGTTTCTTTAATAAAGGCGCCGGCATTCAGCAACTGCTGCACTTATTAAAGTATAAGAACGAAAGAATGGCGGCCGGGTTCATGGGCAGGATGATGGGAAAAGTATTAAGTGATGCGCCACTGTATAAGGAGATCAACCTTATCGCGCCGGTGCCTATGTTCCCGCGCAAAGAGCGGGCAAGAGGGTACAACCAGGCCGCACTGTTAGGAAAAGCGATCGCCGAAACTTGGCCCGGAAAGGAATTCGATGCACACCTGTTGGTCAAACGCAGCCAGACGGATAGCCAAACCAGGAAATCCCGTCTTGAAAGATGGATAAACATGAAAAGCAGGTTCACCTTGCGCGACCCGGAACAGGTTAGAAACAAACATATCCTCCTCGTAGATGATGTGATCACCACCGGCGCCACACTTGAATCCTGCGTTCATGCGTTATACGAAGGAAAACCTGCATCGGTGAGCATTGCTGCATACGCATGGGCCGCAACAGTGCTGTAGGTAAGAAAATGAATTACATTTACGACTGAATAATGAAAAAATTACTGATCATATTAATAGCCTCACTACCTGTTTTGTTGTCGTGCAACAAAGACACATTCATAACAGGTAAAGAGGCAAGATTGGGCGTTTCAGTGGATAGTTTACTTTTCGACACCGTTTTCACAACAACAGGATCGGTTACCAAAGTGTTCAAGCTGTTCAACAACAACGATCAGAAATTACGGTTAAGCGAAGTAACGCTGGCTGGAGGAACCAACTCGCCATTCAGGATAAATATTGATGGAATGGCGACACATACTGCACGCGACATCGAGTTGGAGGCCAACGATAGCATGTACGTGTTCGTAAACGTTTCTATCAATGCTAATGGCAACAACCAGCCGTTCGTCCTTTCCGACAGCATAAAGATCACCTTCAATGGCAACGAAACCTTCGT
>CAMLPA010000102.1 GCA_946481605.1 uncultured Flavihumibacter sp.
GCAATACCTGCCCTTACGTAATCAAGAACCAGGAGCGCACCAAAGCGATCGCCGCCCATGCCAAAGCCAATAACATCGGTATCTTACTGGTGAACTCCAATGAAGGGAGCCGCAGTTCCGATGATTCGTTTGAAGCGATGAAAGCTTATGCAACTGAACAAGGGTACGACTGGAATTATGTGCTGGACGAAGGTTCAAAATTAGCCGATGCCTTTGGCGCTTCGCGTACTCCTGAGTGTTATCTTTTCGATAAGGAATCCAAACTGGTTTACCACGGCGCTATTGATGATTCACCAGCAGATCCTGAAAACATCAAACGGGAACACCTTAAAACCGCGATAGACGAACTCGTGAAAGGAACGCCGGTTTCCGTTACCAACAGCCGTTCCGTAGGTTGCGGCATCAAACGCGTGAAAGGCTGATCATACTGAATTATTCGCGGTTCTTCAACTCATGGTAGCGTTGTTCCAACTGTTCCCAACGTTGTCTTTTGTAGAAAATAGCCACGAATACAGCGATGATGAGTACCGCCACGATGAGGATATTTGGGTTGAATTGGGAGTTACCCACCATATTGGCGCGCTTGTACCATCCGGAGAGGTAATTGAGGATAATGGGCAAACCGAAGATCAGTCCAAGCGGAAGCCCGAACATCAATTGCCTGGTCCACTTCTTTTCTTTATCGCGGTTCTTCTCCCAATATTCCAGGAAAGTCTTTTCTTCTTCGGTCAACATAGCGGCTGTTTGGGGCAAAGGTACGACTATGTGTTTTCTCATAAAATACGTACATTGTGTGAAAACCAATAGATTTTGAAACTACCGTTACTCCTGGCCCAATACCTTTACCAGTATAAGCAACTTTCATTACCGGGCATCGGCACCTTCCAGTTTGAAGGACAGGTTCCGGAAGAAAAATCCCCTGCCTCGGGCACTGTGCAGTTCGCACCTGGCGGCGTAAAATCCTTTGAACCTGAACTCATCGATTTCGTAAAATCTCATACCGGCAAGATGCGCACGCTTGCCGAAGCTGATCTGGACTCCTACCTCATCGATATCAAAGAATTCATCAACATAGGTAAACCCTGCTTCCTTGAAGGCATAGGCACACTTACCAAAAACAGGGACGGCAGTTACGATTTTGTGCAAGGCTCCCCTGTTCATGCACGCATTGAAGAAGTGAAGACCACGCTGGTTGAAAAACCGGTGGCCGTACACGAAAAAGAATACTACAGCGAAACACCCTCCCGCAGCACCATGCGTACATTGGTGGTGGGCATCGCCATCATTGCCGGGATAGGGCTGATCGGCTGGGGTGGCTATTTCTTTTATAAGCAATACGAGGCACAGAATCTTTCAGGCAAAACACCTGAAGACTCTTTATTGTCTGCTGCTCCCGATAACGCGGACTCATCGGTTATAGCTGAACCTGATTCCACCGCAATTTCCAACAATTCTTTACAGGATACCTCCACGACCGGACTGAATACGCCTGCTCCCGAGGTTGCTCCTCCTGTTACAACAACACCATCGGCCGGACAATGGAAGTTTGTGATCCGCACCGCGCCACGCTCTGCAGCCGAGAAAAGGTACCAGCAATTAAAAAGTTACGGTATCCCGGTTCAAATCCAGGCCGTGGACTCCACTACATCCATTGTATATCTTAGTCTGGCCGTACCCGTTACTGATACGGCCAGGGTGAAAGATTCTTTACGTGTATATTACGCTTCTCCCGTCAGGATAATAAAGTAGCGGAAGTTTCTTTTTCACCGGTGTCATTCTGGTCCATAAACAACCTTCGTGTCGGCAAAGCGAAGGATATCCCTTTGGCCCTGAAAGCCTCGAACATGTTCGTTAGAATAGCCTGGTGAATGTCCATGTAAATATTGTAATCGGGACTTTCAATAAAATAAACCGTTTCAATTTCCAGGCTGAATTCACCGAAGTTCATAAAATGAGAGCGGTCGAAAGTGGCATTTTCCTGCTTTACAATGATCTCTTTGATGATACCGGGCGCTTCCTTTAACAAGGCAGTATCCGTATTGTAAACGAGGCCTATCTTGAACAGCACCCTTCTGCGCGCCATTTTCTTGTAGTTATGAATGCGTGAATTGGTAAGGTCGGTATTAGAAAAAACCAGTTGTTCCCCGGAGAGCGTTTTGATCCTGGTTGTTTTCACGCCAACATGCTCCACAATCCCGTTCTTATCATCCACCACCACGAAATCGCCGATCTCAAAGGGACGGTCGAAGAAGATCACGAAATAACTGAACAGGTCAGCAAGGATGGCCTGCGACGCAAGTGCGATGGCCACACCGCCGATCCCCAGACCGGTAATTACCGCTGTGATATCGAACCCCAGGTTATCGAGCAGGAACACAATTCCCAACGCCCATACCACGATATTCACCACAATCATGATGCCCTTCACCTGCGTTTGTTTTTCCTCCCATTTGTCCTGCCGGCGCATATAGCCCGTAAGCACATGGCTTAGTACCGTTACGATAAGTTTTATCGCGAAATACGTCATCACCACCGACAACGCGATTCTTGCGACCTGGCTTGTACGCGGACTCAGTTCCAGGTAATGCAACGCAGCATATACAGCGGCCACGTTCACAATCGGGAGGATGGACTTCTCCACAATCTGTATCAGAATATCATCAATATTACTCGTGGTATTGGCCGAGAACTTTTTCAGCCGCGAAAGAATAATTGACCTGAAAATCCGGATGGCGATAATGATGCCGATAAAAATACCCAGTGCGATCAGATAATCCTGGACACTGTTGCCCCAGTACTCCCTTTGAAGAATTGATTCCATGCTATCGATTTAAAAGTGAACGATCAATTTCCGGTGAGTGGTAGTGCAAAACAGGTTCCAAAGGTAGGAAGAAATTATTGGGGAGGATCGGGCACGGTGAAAATACGGGTACCCGGTGCCACCGGGTCAGGGCCGCAAGGCGTTCTTGATGACCGGGACCAGCATCTTGGCCCATTGGCCATAGGCTTTCCCGGAGAAATGCAGGCTGTCGGACGCGATAAGGGAAGGATCTGTGGCGGCAGTTCTTGAGGCGGTGGTAACGTCTATATAAGCGATGCCGGCCTGCTGTGTTATTTTTTTGTTGATCGCATTGAACTGGTCTATCTCGCGGCTGATGCGTTCAGTATCGCCACCTCTCGCAAAGGGCGTAACGGCATAATCGGGGATGGAAAGTACAATAACCCGTTGGGGCCGGTTTCCTGCAAATTGCACAGCTTTCGTGAGCAATTGTGTAAACCCGTTGGTGTATTCGTCCTGGGATCGGCCCTGGTACTGGTTGTTAACACCGATGAGGAGGGTAACCAGGTCGTATTGCGGCGTACCTGGTTTATCTTGGAGTGCGTAGAGTAAATCTCCAGTGGTCCACCCGGTACGGGCAATGATTTCAGGGGATGCAAAGCGGATGTTTTCTTCCGCAAGGAGTTTTACGGCCTGAACAGGATAGCGTTCAGCAGGCAGCACGGACTCTCCTATGGTATAAGAATCCCCAAGCGCCAGCCACTTCAGTGCTGAATCTGTTTGTGCTGGCGGAACGGGCGCTTCATTTTTTCTGCAATGCGCCATGGTAATCGA
Source organism: uncultured Flavihumibacter sp. (assembly GCA_946481605.1). The sequence goes on from CAMLPA010000102.1 coordinate 3,614, forward strand.
CAATGCACCAAGCAGGAAACTCCATTTCAGAAAGGATGGTATTTTCATACCATATATACGGATGAAAAGGGAACATGGTTCAACAAAAAACCCCACTCTTTGCGGAGCGGGGTTTTGAATATTGATCCTGTTGAAATTAGTAGCCCATGTCCATTCCGGGAGCGCCGGGATGAGCGTGTGCTTCTTCTTTCTTGGGTTTGTCGGCGATTACGCACTCAGTAGTGAGGAGCATACCAGCGATAGAAGCGGCGTTCTCAAGGGCAACACGGCTTACTTTGGTAGGATCGATCACCCCTGCTTTGAACAGGTTTTCGAAGTTTTCGGTGCGGGCGTTGAAACCGAAATCACCTTTACCTTCTTTGATGCGTTGTACCACGATGGAACCGTCGATACCTGCGTTAGCAGTCAGCGTGCGAATGGGTTCTTCCAGTGCACGGCGAACGATGGCCATACCGGTTTGTTCATCGGCGATCTGGCCTTTCACTTTCGCTTCCAGGCTTTCGATGGCGCGGATGAATGCAACACCACCACCGGGAACGATACCTTCTTCCACTGCGGCGCGGGTAGCGTGCAGGGCGTCGTCAACGCGGTCTTTTTTCTCTTTCATTTCCACTTCTGTAGCGGCACCTACGTACAGTACTGCAACACCACCTGCCAGTTTGGCCAGACGCTCCTGGAGCTTCTCACGATCGTAATCGGAAGTAGTGTTCTCCACTTGCGCTTTGATCTGGTTTACGCGGGCAGTGATTTCGGCTTTTTTACCTTTACCGCCTACGATAGTGGTATTGTCTTTATCGATTGTAACAGAAGCTGCCTGACCGAGGGAAGAGAGGTCGGCGCCTTCCAGTTTGTGACCCAGTTCTTCGCTGATAACGGTACCTGCGGTGAGGATCGCGATGTCTGTCAGCATTTCTTTTCTGCGGTCGCCGAAGCCAGGCGCTTTAACAGCAGCCACTTTCAGCGTGCCACGCAGTTTGTTCACCACCAGGGTAGCCAGTGCTTCACCTTCGAGGTCTTCTGCGATGATGAGCAGGGGACGACCACTTTGTGCTACTTTCTCCAGGATATGGAGGATGTCTTTCATAGCGCTGATCTTCTTGTCGTAGATCAGGATATATGGGTTCTGCAGTTCAGCTTCCATTTTCTCGCTGTTGGTCACGAAGTAAGGAGAAATGTAGCCACGGTCGAACTGCATACCTTCCACTACTTCAACAGTAGTATCGGTACCTTTTGCTTCTTCCACGGTAATCACACCTTCTTTACCTACACGGGCGAAAGCTTCGGCGATGAGTTTACCAATGGTTTCGTCGTTGTTGGCGGAGATGCTGGCCACCTGCTGGATTTTTTTGGAATCGTTGCCTACGGTCTGGCTTTGTCCTTTCAGGTTTTCCACAACCAGGCTCACGGCTTTGTCGATACCGCGTTTCAGGTCCATCGGGTTAGCACCTGCGGCCACCATTTTCAATCCTTCGGAGATGATGGATTGTGCGAGCACTGTAGCGGTTGTGGTACCGTCTCCGGCGATGTCAGCGGTTTTGGAAGCCACTTCTTTCACCATTTGGGCGCCCATGTTCTCGATGGGGTCTTCCAGTTCAATTTCTTTTGCAACACTCACCCCATCTTTGGTAATGGAGGGTGCGCCGAATTTCTTTTCAATTACCACATTACGGCCTTTTGGACCGAGGGTAACTTTCACTGCGTTGGCAAGCGTGTCAACGCCTTTCTTCATCCTATTGCGGGCTTCGATATCGAAGAACAATTGTTTAGCCATGTTATTGTAAAATTAAAATGATTCAGAAATAAAATAGATACAGATAAATACCATTAAACGATCGCGAGGATATCGCTCTCACGCATGATGAGGTAGTCCAATCCTTCGATGCTGATTTCCGTTCCGGCGTATTTGCCATACAGAACAGTATCGCCCGCTTTCACTGTAACGGGTTCATCTTTCTTACCGGGACCTGCGGCTACCACGGTACCTCTCTGGGGCTTTTCCTTGGCGGTGTCGGGGATAATGATTCCGCCGGATGATTTTTCTTCAGCAGGGGCTGGTTTTACGATCACCCTGTCGTGCAAAGGAGTAACACTTAACTTCTTAGCCATAGTAGTATGGTTTTTTTGTAGTTTATGAATACAGTGCCTGAACGGCGCATTTCGGATAACTAATTCTGTACCAAAGCCAATCTTCCGGTATTTTTTTCAGGTTTGGCAGGATTAAAGGGCGGGAAAGCGTTGCAGCAATGTCAATTTTTCAGCGAAGCTATCATTGTTCGGCTTTATAAAAAAATCCAATGCCAAATTTGTCACGTATATAGAATCATTCTGCCTGCGCCTTTACCCGGAACCACAGTTTATTCGCTCCGTACCCTGTTTTTTCTCCTTCCCGTTAGTGCCCTGCCGGGCAGAAATGCTTTGAAAGTATGCCGCAATGTCCTAATTTTGCCCGCCTAAATCAGTTCTTAATACATGATCAGCAGAAGAAACATCAGGGTGAAAGTGATGCAGAGTTTGTACACGCTGGACGCCCTCGAAGCAGATTTGAAGCCGGGAGAACCGGCGAAGATACTCCAGAAACATCTTGATCAGACCCGGGAACTGTTCGTTTACCTCGTTTACATGGTTACTGAGATCGCGCGTTACGCCGAAACCGACAGCAGGCTGCGCTCTTCCAAACACCTTCCCTCCCAGGAAGACCTGAACGTAAACATCAAGCTCGCAGGCAATGAATTGTTGTGGAAAATCATGGAAGATCCCGCCTGGGCTATCGCCATGGGTTCCGTAAAACCGCAACACGTGGAAGGTTCCGCTGAACTGGTGCGTAAACTGTACCTCGAACTGGCGGAATCCGACATTTATAAATTGTACATCCACCAGGATGGCAGGGAAAAGAAAACAGAAAAACAGATCATCGAATACATCTTCACGCAACTGATGCTGGGCAGCGATGATTTTGTAGGGCACATTGAAGAGCATTTTTCCAACTGGGACGACGACGCGGAAATGGTGCACCAACTCACCCTTCAATACATCCTGAAACCCGGCAACGGCGCTTTCCAGGAAATGGTGAGCAAAGAAAAACGTGAATTCGCCTTCGGTTTGCTCCGCACCGTGCTGGAGAAAAAAGAAACCAATATGGAACTGATCCGCCCCAAACTGAAGAACTGGGACGCGGAACGGATCGCCGTACTCGACCTGATTCTGCTCCAGATGGGGATTTCAGAGTTTCTTTACTTTGAAACCATCCCCCCGAAAGTGACCATCAACGAATACATTGATCTCGCCAAGGAATACAGTACGCCACAAAGCGGACAGTTCGTGAACGGGTTGCTGGACAATATCCACAAAGACCTTTCCGCTGCGGGTAAACTGCACAAAGTGAACTTCCGGTAAACCGATATAAAGCAATTAATTACCTTTGCCTCTCAAATAAATTCTATGAAGCGATTTATATTGGCATCCTTACTGCTCGCCGGCGCGCTTGCTGCCTGCAACAACGCAGATACACAGGGTAAAAACGCCACGCTCCAACCTGATCCTCAACTCGGCCCGGAGCAGGTAGACAGCAGTACCTTCACCACCATTCAGTGGATCGATTCGGTGAAGCAGGTGGGAAAAATCAATGAAGGACAAAAACTGGTACTCAGTTTCCGGTTCAAAAATACGGGCGATAAACCCCTGATCATTCAAACCGTTTCCCCCGGCTGTGGCTGTACCGTAGCCGATAAGCCCGAAAAGCCCATCGCTCCCGGTAACGAAGCGGAGATCAAAGGTGAATTCGACAGCAACGGCCGCGTTGGCATGTTGCACAAAACCATCGTTGTAACCGCCAACACCAAAGGCACACAAAGCCATACACTCGTTTTCGAAGGAGAAGTGGTGGCCATGAAGAAGTAACCTCAGGGTTCAATCCAAATCATATAAATAAGTAGCAATGACACAAGCATTTTTTTTCCTGGCGGCCAACCCCGGCGGACAAGGCGGCGGTTCAGGATTTCAGTTTATTTTCCTGGGACTCATGATCGTTGTTTTCTGGTTGTTCATGATCCGCCCGCAGGCTAAAAAAGCAAAAGAACAAAAGAAGTTCATCGAGAACATGGAAAAAGGTTCTAAAGTAGTGACCATCGCAGGTATCCACGGCACCGTTTTCAGAATCAATGAAGACGGTACAATCCAACTGGAAGTGAGCCCCGGCAGCTACCTGAAGATTGAAAAATCCGCCATCTCCATGGAATGGACAGCGCAACTGAATAAAAAAGCAGAAGCCGCCAAATAACTGAAAGCCGGATTCATTTCCGGCTTTTTCTTTTCATTTTTTTCCTTCTCCACATGACGTTCAAAGTCGGCATTACCGGTGGCATTGGTTCTGGAAAATCAACTGTGGCACACGTGTTCTCCACACTCGGCGTACCCGTGTACTATGCCGATGATGCCGCCAAACACATTATGAACGTGGACCCTGCCGTGAAAGAAGCCATCACAGCCCTCTTCGGGGAGGAAGTTTACGAAGGGGGAACATTACAACGGAAGGCGCTTTCCGCCAAAGTTTTCAACGATAAAGACAAACTCGCACAACTCAATGCCATCGTTCATCCGGCAACCATTCGCTTCGGGAACGAATGGCTCGAACGGCAAACTTACCCCTACGCCATTAAAGAAGCCGCACTGCTTTTTGAAACAGGCACCGCCGCCCAGCTTGATTTTATTATAGGTGTTTACGCGCCCGACACGTTGCGCATCCGCCGTGTAATGGAACGCGACGGCGTTTCGAGAGAACTGGTGAAACAAAGGATGGAAAAACAAATCCAGGAACAGATCAAAATGCGTTTGTGCGATACCGTGATCGTCAACAACGACCAGGAAATGGTGATCCCGCAGGTATTGGCATTGCACGAACAACTGCTGCAACGCGCACATACAAAAAATACAACCACCTGACATGGGAAACCTGTACATCAAAGCGCTGCACATCATATTCGTGGTGACCTGGTTCGCCGGGCTGTTCTATATGGTGCGTCTGCTGATCTACAATACAGAAGCGCAAACGCGTCCGGAAGTGGAACGTAAGGTGTTGCAGGAACAGTACCGCATCATGTTAACGCGGTTGTGGTACGGCATTACCTGGCCTTCAGCCGTATTGACCCTGGTGTTCGGGCTCTCCACACTCTTCAGCGGAAACTGGCACCTGATCCTGTTCCGGCCGGAAGGGCTGTGGTTGCTGATAAAACTGGTATTGGTACTGCTGTTGTATGCATACCATTTCTCGCTGCACCATCTTTATAAAGCACAGTTAAAGGGCGTATTCCGGTATTCGTCGCAGCAGTTGCGCGTATGGAACGAAGTAGCCACCATCTTCCTCGTGGCCATCGTTATGCTGGTGGTGGTGAAAACGGGTCTCAGCCTGGTTTGGGGACTTGGTGGTTTATTGTTGTTCGTGGTCGTATTGATGAGCGCGATCAGGATTTATAAAAACATCCGTTCAGGAAAATAGTCCTCAGGATTCCAGGAAGCGCTCCAGGTCGCCAATAGCACCAAAAAGTACCAGAATATCTCCTTCGCGCATCGTGGTATCCGGGGAAAGCACGCCCAGCACTTTTGGCTTTTTCCCCTTCAGCCCAAAAATGTTTTTCTCCTCTACATTCCTGATGATGGTCACCAACTGGGCCTTGTATTTTTCGGTCCAATCTATTTCCGATACTTTCTTATCAAAAAACCTGGCGGGAATCTCCGCTTCCAGCAACTGGTATTCATCAGACACCTTAAACGAATCAATGGCCCCTTTTACATCCAGTTTGTAGGCCAGTCGTTCAGCGGAATCTTCTTCCGGATAGGTAAATTCGTTGATGTTCATCGCTTCCAGTACCGTTTTCTGCAAAGGAGAAGTAACCCTGCAGATGATGCGTTTTACTTTCAGTTCCTTCAGCA
>CAMLPA010000103.1 GCA_946481605.1 uncultured Flavihumibacter sp.
GCGGAAAAAGAACCTAAACTGAATTTCCTGAAAACAAGGGAAAAACAAACCACTTCTTCCAACTCTTTTAAAGTGACTTTGGGCATTATGCCAGATTATGTTTTCTCCGGAACAGGGGTTAAAATTGATGGTACCACAACGGGAAAACCTGCGGAAAAAGCCGGTTTGAAGAAAGGAGATATTGTGGTGAAGCTGGGTGATATAACCATTACCGGAATGGAAGATTATATGAAAGCCTTGGGAAGTTTTGAAAATGGACAACAAACAACGGTGGTGTTTGTAAGGGATGTTAAAGAAATGAAAGCCGAAGTTAACTGGTAGAAACAGCGATATAATATGAAACTGAAACTGGATGTGAGCCAGATGGCAGATGAATTTTTCGAGGATACGCGGCTGCTCGGCGTAGTGGCGCCTATCCGCGATTACCAGTTCTGCTGGCGGTTGAACAACAGGCTCCGCTTCGATTTCAGGATCAACAATGATGTGGAGATACAACTTACGCGTAAGAACAGGCAATATTTTTTCTCCGTATATTCATTTCCTGAACCACATTGCAGCCTGGTACATTATTTATACAACAACCAGTTTGACGGGGAATACCTGCTGCCGGAATTCAGACACCTCGATTTTTTATGGTTGCTGAAAGGAGACGTGGTATCGGATGATTACCTTCAGAACATCATGCAACTGCTCCGGAGCATGGGTGATGTGCAGATGGTAATGGAGATAAGTCAGGGCCAGGTAAAACATAAAAGTCACATGATCTTTTAACACTAAATACAAGCGTTATGTGGGAAAATGCAGACAATAAACTCTACAGGAAATTCAGTTTTAAGGATTTTTCTGAAGCTTTCGCTTTTATGACGCGTGTAGCGTTGATCGCTGAAAAACAAAACCACCATCCTTCCTGGAAGAATATCTACAATACAGTTGAAGTATGGTTATCCACACATGATGCTGGGGATGTTGTAACAGAGAAAGATAAAAAGCTCGCGGCAGCAATTGACGCTTTATTATGATGAAAAGAATACTTTTTTTAAGTGGTATCCTGCTCACAGTTTTGGTTTTCTCCTGTAACAATGGGGAGAAAGATAGTGCCGTTCCGGAGGACGAATCGGACAGTGTGAACATTCTTGCCAGAACGGATTCCTCCTTGGATGTATCTGGTCCTGCTGAAGGATCGCTTCAGCAATGGTTTTCTTTTATTCAACCTGAATACAAAATAAGCATCGATAGTTTTGTACTCACTGATATCTGGGTGGAAGATTCCCTGATAACAGAACCTTTCAAACCTGATAGCCTGTATTATCCATTGTATGGAAAGTACCTGCGCTACGCGCCCGACAGCGCTTATTTTGTGGACCTGGACAGTTACAATATTTTATTGAAAGAAACGAACGGAGTAGTATCAGGAACAGTAGGTGGCCCGGACAACCAGGTTTTTCTGATCGATAAAAATAACCAGATCAAAAAGCGTTTGTTGTTTAATGGTCCCGGGACTTATATTCAGGATGCATGGTGGATCAACAATGAATCGGTTTTACTTGCATCTATTGCCGAAGGTGATACAACAAACCGGTTTGAGCCCGTGTTGTGGAAAATCAATATAGTGGAAGATCTTTTTGAGAAATATGAATACCGCGGTGCTACTTTAAGAATGTTTCCGGAGTATGTGGAAAAAGTTCGCTTTTCAGGTATTACGGTACGATAAACGGTTTCTGGCTTTTATACCTGTTGTAATACAGCATATAAATCACGATAGCCGATAAAGCAGGTAATGTGAACAACAACACAATAAAAACAGCTTTGATAAAATTGTTCTTTTCGTTTTCGAAAAGCAGGTTGAAAGCGCTGAGTGATAAATACAGCACACCTATTGCGATAAGGATGGCAGGCAACATGCGGATCGTTTTTGGTGGAAAATTTCCATGACTAATTTACTAAATATCTGACAAATAAAAATCCCGCTGATCAACAGCGGGATTTTCTATAGTAATGTATGTTTTACCGGTTCATACTGGCCAGGAACTCACTATTGTCTTTCGTTCCTCTCATGCGTTTCAGCAGTTCCTGCATGGCTTCCTCGGGATTCATATCGTTGAGGTACACACGAAGCAGGTTCATGCGCTGCAGCACATCTTTTTCCAGCAGCAGGTCGTCACGACGCGTGGAAGAAGAAACCAGGTCGATGGCCGGGTAAACCCTTCTGTTCGACAAACGGCGTTCCAGTTGAAGTTCCATGTTACCGGTACCTTTAAATTCTTCGAAGATGACTTCATCCATTTTAGAACCGGTATCAATAAGTGCGGTAGCTAGGATGGTGAGTGATCCACCGTTTTCAATTTTACGGGCGGCGCCGAAGAATTGTTTGGGTTTCTGCATGGCATTCGCTTCCACACCACCACTCAGTACTTTACCTGAAGCGGGTGCCACGGTATTGTGTGCACGTGCAAGACGGGTAATGGAATCCAGCAGTATGATCACATCGTGGCCACATTCAACCAGGCGTTTTGCTTTTTGCAATGCTATGGTGGAAACGCGTACGTGTTTCTCCGCTGGTTCATCGAAGGTAGAAGCAAGTACTTCAGCTTTTACACTTCTTTCCATATCGGTCACTTCTTCCGGACGTTCATCAATCAACACCACCATCAGGTAACATTCAGGATGGTTTTCGGCGATGGCGTTGGCGATGTTTTTCAACATCATTGTTTTACCCGTTTTTGGTTGGGCAACAATCAGTCCGCGTTGTCCCTTACCGATAGGCGTGAACAGGTCGATGATCCGTGTGGAATAGTTATCTGGTGTTGTAAAGATGTTCAGTTTTTCGAAAGGGAACAGCGGCGTGAGGTAATCGAAGGGAACGCGGTCGCGTACTTCTTCGGGCTTCTTGCCATTGATGGTTTCCACTTTCAACAGGGCGAAATATTTTTCACCTTCTTTTGGCGGACGAACCGTTCCGTTAACGGTGTCTCCGGTTTTCAGTCCGAACAGTTTGATCTGTGAAGGACTTACATAAATATCATCGGGAGAAGAAAGGTAGTTGTAATCGCTGGAACGCAGGAAGCCGTAGCCGTCGGGCATCATTTCCAGTACACCTTCGCCGGGAATCATACCATCGAACTCGATGTTGAAAACCGGTTCTTTTTTATGGAAAGTTCTGGGTTGTTGTTGTGGCGCGGGTTCGTGCGTTGGTGGCGGATCGAGGTTGATGTCTTCAGCAAGCGCTTCAGCAATCAACGGGCTTATGATGAGTGGTTCGTTGTTCAGTGTATCATCACCTTCGTAGGAATCAGCATTTACTTCACCAATGGGAAGTTCAGGTTGCTCAGGCTTTTTACGAACAGGTTTTTTTGCAACCGGAGCTGGTGGGGGAGGAGGCGTTACTGCCAGCGGTTTTTCTTCCTTTTTCTCCTCTTTCTTTTCCTCTTTTTTGATTTCTTTTTTAACTGGTTTTTTAGCTTTTGGCTCGGGAACTGTTTCGCCACTTTCCACTACGGCTTCTTCCGTACTGTTGGCTGTTGTGGTTTTCACGATTCGTTTTCTCTTGCCTGCTTTATCATCATCTTTGCCTGCGTTATCAGATGCCATTACTGCTTGTTTGTCCAGGATCTTGTAAACAAGTTCCTGCTTGTTCATTTTCTTAGCGTTAGGGATTTTTAATTGCTCTGCGATATCCAGCAACTCAGGAACGAGCATGTCGTTCAGTTGTAAAATGTCGTACATAGAAACGATTTGAAGAGTGGTTAGCCGGGCGGCCAACAGAAAGGAAAAATTTGATTTGAAAAATAAGTTGATTGGGATTGAAAGGAGCCGATGAGCTAGTTTCTCGTTGCAATGTTACAATATATTCAGAAAATCGTCAAATGAGCGTTCAAATATTTTGTTAATAGGTCAGAATCAATGAGTTATAATTTTTGTAATAGATTGATTTTCAATATATTGAAATAGTAGTCCGTTAGGTCATTGTACCGCTCCGCGTTGTTTTCACCAAAAATATCTTTTATACGTGTTGATTTCCTTGATATTATGTGGAAAAAAGAGAGATTTGTAACCACTAAACAATTGAATAAGGGAATCATGTTCAACAAGAGAGTCAAAATTTCAACTTTATTAACATCTGCTACTGCAGGCGATCAGGTTACGGTGATGGGATGGGTGCGCACCTTCCGCAACAACCAGTTTATAGCGCTGAATGATGGTTCTACCAATAACAATATTCAGGTAGTGGCCGAACTTGGAAAATTTGATGATAATCTCCTGAAAAGGTTAACTACCGGGGCTTCCGTTAAAGTAACAGGCGAAGTCGTGCCTTCAATTGGAAAGGGTCAATCGGTAGAAATAAAAGCTGTAACGATAGACATTCTCGGCGACAGTGATCCGGAGAAATACCCGCTGCAACCTAAGAAACACAGCCTGGAATTTCTCCGTGAAATCGCCCATTTGCGTTTTCGTACAAACACCTTCGGTTCTGTTTTCAGAATACGCCATTCACTCGCGTTCGCGGTACATCAATTCTTCAACGAAAAAGGATTCGTGTACATGCACACACCCGTGATCACTGCATCAGACGCAGAAGGTGCCGGCGAAATGTTCCGCGTTACCACGCTGGATCTCGATAAACTGCCCAGAACAGATGATGGCACCGTAAATTTCAAAGAAGACTTTTTTGGAAGAAGCACTAACCTCACGGTTTCGGGCCAGCTCGAAGGAGAACTGGCGGCAATGGCGTTTTCTGAAATATATACGTTCGGCCCAACGTTCCGTGCAGAAAATTCGAACACCGCAAGACACCTCGCTGAATTCTGGATGATTGAACCAGAGATGGCGTTCCATGACCTTGAAGACAACATGAACCTGGCGGAAGAATTCATCAAATACATCATCCGCTATGTGATGGAACACAATGCAGATGATCTTGCTTTCCTTGCGCAAAGACTTGCAGAAGAGGAAAAACAAAAACCACAGAACGAACGCAGTGAAATGGGATTGATCGAGAAGCTGGAATTCGTGGTGAACAATGCTTTTGAAAGAATCACTTATACTGAAGCGATCGATATTTTATTACAGTCGCCCGCATACAAAAAGAAAAAATTCCAGTACGAAGTGAAGTGGGGCGTGGACATGCAGAGTGAACACGAACGCTATCTCGTAGAGAAACATTTTAAGAAGCCAGTGATCGTTACAAACTATCCTGCCGAAATTAAGTCTTTCTACATGCGACTGAATGAGGATGGAAAAACAGTTGCAGCCATGGATATTCTCGCGCCTGGTATCGGTGAAATTGTGGGTGGTTCTCAAAGGGAAGAACGTTTGGATGTACTGGAAGAAAAAATGAAAAAGCTGGGTGTGCCTGCAGAAGAATTGTGGTGGTACCTGGATACGAGAAGATTTGGTTCAGTGCCGCACGCCGGGTTTGGACTGGGTTTTGAAAGAATGGTACTGTTTGTAACGGGCATGGGTAACATCCGTGATGTGATTCCTTTCCCCAGAACACCAAAGAACGCTGAATTCTAATGCCACGCTAAAACACTAACCATGTCGATACCAGTTGTTGATCTTGCCGATTTCTTATCCGGTGATGCGGAAAGAAAAAGTCATTTTGTGAGCGCATTGGGAAAAGCTTATGAGGAAGTAGGATTTGTTTCCGTGAAGAACCACGGTATTCCCGATGAACTCATCAGCACACTTTACCAGAAAGTGCAACAGTTTTATAAATTACCTGCTGAAGAAAAGAAGCGGTACGAAATAGAAGGACTTGCCGGTCAGCGGGGATATACTTCTTTCGGAAAAGAACATGCGAAAGGAAGTGACGCACCGGACCTGAAAGAGTTTTTTCAGTATGGACAAACCGTTCCTGAAGGTGTGGTTTCTTCAGAAGATTATCCGGATAATGTACAGGTACCTTCGGTAGAAGGATTTAATGATACGCTGCAGCAAACGTACCGCGCTTTCGAAAAAAGCGGTTTCGCTTTGCTCCGTGCCATAGCGTTGTACCTGGGTTTGGAGGAGAATTATTTCGATGAATATGTTGAGCATGGTAATTCAATCCTGCGTGCTATTCACTATCCGCCAATATTACGGGAGCCGGCAAGCGCCATTCGTGCGGAGCAACATGAAGACATCAACCTGATCACATTACTGGTGGGGGCCAGCGCCGATGGACTTGAAATATTGGACAGGTCGGGGAAGTGGGTGCCGGTTACTTCATTGCCCGAACAGATTGTAGTGAATGTTGGTGATATGTTGCAACGCCTCACCAATAATAAATTGAAGTCTACCACACACCGTGTGGTGAATCCACCAAGAGAACTCTGGGGTACCAGTCGTTTCTCCATGCCTTTCTTCCTGCATCCAAAGAGTGATATGAGTTTAGCTTGCCTGGAGCACTGTATCGATAAATATCATCCGAAGCAGTATGAAGATATTACTGCAGGCGGCTACCTGGATGAAAGACTAAGAGAAATTGGTCTCAGGAAATAATCAGTTTATCGTTTAATAAAGGCAACCCGGTTAAGAGGGTTGCTTTTTTATTAATTTTAGTTTGTGGTTTTACTGCGCCATATCCCATTCTTAAAATCTGTGTTCATGCACAGTATTACAGCGTTCGGTGGTCCTCAGGGACATTACGGAATGGTGCTGAAAACTTTTGTGCAGAAACGAAGGGATATTTCAGAAGAGGAACTGATCGATTACAATTCCTTTTGCCAGTTGCTGCCGGGTGCCTCCAGTACGCAGATACTTACATTGGTAGGATATAAGCGGGGAGGGGTTCCGCTGGCCATCATTACTTTATTGGTTTGGATACTGCCCGCCTGCATATTGATGGGCGCATTTTCTTTTCTGCTTTTTCTTTTTGATAAGAAAGACCTCAACAGTAAAGTCTTTTCTTTTATTTCTCCAATGGCAGTAGGCTTTCTGGCGTATGCCGCATTTAAAACTTTCCGGCTTTCCATTCACAATACGATCACCTGGATCATCATGTTGGTTTGCCTGGGCATTACATATATCTGGTTCAAATCGCCCTGGGTATTTCCCCTGCTGTTGATTGCCGGTGGCATTGTTACTAATTTCAGCGACAAGCGTATTCCTCAAAAAGATATTCTTCCCAAGAAAATCAAGTGGGGAAACATCTGGTTGTTCGTAGTCATATTCGTTGCGGCGGGTTTTGTGAGTGAGATCGCCCGGGTGCAGCAGTGGGAGCACCGTCGTGCCTTTAACCTTTTTGAGAACTTTTACCGTTTCGGAAGCCTGGTGTTTGGCGGCGGACAGGTATTGATTCCCCTGATGTACGAGCAATTTGTCGTAAGATTTGTAGCAAGAGGGCAGGAGCCATATATGTCTGGGGCTGAATTTCTTACCGGCGCTGGTATTGTACGGGCAATGCCGGGACCGGTTTTTTCCATTGCGTCTTTCGCTGGAGGAATGGCCATGCACGATCAGGGTGCATTGATGCAGGTGATTGGTTGTACGGTAGGTATGATCGGTATCTTTTTACCAAGTGCATTGCTGGCCCTTTTCTTTTACCCGATATGGCACAACCTGAAAAGGTATGCTGTGGTGTACCGCGCATTGGAAGGAATTAATGCTGCTGTGGTGGGCATTATGATTGCGGCGACACTGATAATGATGAAAGACATTACGATTACAGAATGGAAGACGGCCACCTTCATGAACATTGCAGTCATCGTAGGTACTTTTCTTCTGCTTCGCTTTACTAAAGTGCCCTCACCTGTGGTGGTGTTGGCGTGTCTTTTACTGGGGTGGCTGTTATAAGTAGTACCCATTCTCCGTTATTTCCAGTTTTACCTGCTCCGGAACAAGGTAGCTTATGTCCTTTTTCCCTTTGATCCATTGTCTGATCATTGTAGAAGAGATGTCGAGCAGAGGTGCGGCTATTACGGAACAGGGGAAACCTTCCTGTTGAACCACTTCAAATCCGGGCCTTGGATACACATACAGCGGATAACGTTGGCCAATGACGGGTGCGTTTTTCCATTTTGGGAGATTAAGATAACTGTCTGCACCAAGCACAAGCGAGAAATCATGCTGTGGATACTTCTCTTCCAGGTAGGCGAGGGTATCCACCGTATAAGAAGGCTTAGGCAAACTGAATTCGATATCGCTTGCCCGGAGTTTATCGTTTCCTTCTACTGCGGAGCGAACCAGGTGCAGCCTGTTGTATTCGTTGAGCAGGGTAGAGGAAGGTTTAAACGGATTTTGAGGGGAAACAACCAGCCAGAGTTGCTCGAGCGGTGTATGCTGTACCGTATAGTTCGCGATAATAAGGTGCCCTGTATGAATTGGATTGAAGGAACCGAAGTATAAACCGATGTTCATGAGCGGAAAATTAGGCAACTACTTCAACCAGGATGTTCTCTGCTTCATTTAAACGGAGGCTCAGGGTGTATCCTGCCACGGAAACAGAGATCGGATCTCCCATGAAAGCCACTTGTTCCACCCTGATCTCTTCACCCGGGATACAACCCATCTCCATAAGTTTAATGAAAATATCGTCCTTCTCAAAAGACCTGATGATCGCCTTAGTGCCTGCCGTAAGTTGTGATAGCTTTTTCATCTGTTTGCTTTTACATTTAATGAGACTTCCCGGATGCCCGCCTTTGTTAAAGGATTCCTGAGCGAATGTACCGGGTATTTCCGAATTTTGAAGCATGAACAATTCCTCTGCAAAAGTAACCTTTCATTTTCTCGACGTAAAATTTCCGTTTCGGAACAGGACCCGGTTGAAGAATTTCCTTGTGAAGATGTTTGAATTAGAAGGGAAGGAAGTGGAAAGCCTTCAGTATATATTCTGTAGTGACGAGCACTTACTGCAAATGAACCGGGATTTCCTTCAGCACGACTATTATACGGACATCATTACATTCGACCTTTCCCCTGCTAAGAACGACCCAACTTCGGGAGAACTATATATCAGCGTTGACCGGGTGAAGGACAATGCGATAAACTTCGACTCCTCCTTTGAAAGAGAACTTCACCGGGTGGTGTTTCACGGTGTTTTGCACCTTATTGGCTATAAAGATAAGTCTGAAAAGGACCAGAAGTTGATGAGAAAGAAGGAAGATCAATACCTGAACATCTATTTTAGTTAATGTTCCACGTGGAACAGTTGTTAACAGGGTATATTTCGTTTGATTTCTATTGATAATCAGTGTTTAAGTTGAAATTGACCGTAGTTTATAGGCCTTAAATTGATCTGGATGTGAATAAAGTCGCGCTATAATAGATTCACACTTCTCTATTAAACAGCATTTAATTAGTCAATTGAGAGAGGAATGTTCCACGTGGAACACGCTTTAATTTTGCTATCGGTATCATTTCCTTAAAAACAATTGTTCCACGTGGAACGTTGAGAGAAGTTAGGAGCATACCCCCTTTAAAGCACTATGAATTGGCAAAGAATGCAGTGTAAATAGGAGTATCAATTCGCATTATTTACCATTAAAGTTTCTTTAGTAAGATCGTGTTTTCTCAATCTTCTTTTAAGGTTTCAACCTAATTATGC
>CAMLPA010000104.1 GCA_946481605.1 uncultured Flavihumibacter sp.
CCGATCAGCGCCACCTGGATCTGGTCGTTGGCTTCATAGTTTATTTTTGGCGCCTGCATTATGCGCAGGTTACGCTCCCGGTCGGCAGCCGTTATAATAGCTGGCGTAAGCGTTGCGCCCACCAGGCCTTTTCCCATTTTGGTCAGAAAGGACCGCCTGCTTTTTTCGTTGTTGTTTGTTGGCATGATCAGTTTTCGTTATAAATCAAGAGTGTAGAGCGTTTGTAATTTAATGAAATCGTATGGAACCTCCTCGCTCAAACGTTTGCGCAAACTGAATTATATGTCATTTCATTTTCAGTTCTGCATATACGGGGAGGTGATCTGAGGCGTATTGTTCATTGATCACTTTATGCCGGAGCACATCGAATTTTTCGGGTGTGAACGCGATGTAGTCAATGGTACTGGTTGGATTGATCACGGGAATAGTGAATCCGCAGTTGGTAACACAGGTTCTTTTTAAGCGGCTGTCCAATGCCTGAATCACCGCACTGGAGGGAACGGCGTTAAAATCGCCGGCAATCACCACGGGCAAAGTTTCCTCTTTAGTAAGTTCGAGTATTTTATTGATTTGCAGCATCCGGCTGCTTTCTTCTTTTTGTGCATCAAGGTGTGTGCAGGCAAGGCGGATGTATTTTCCGGCCGCAGTCTTTACCCTAACGGTGGCAAGTACCCGCGCTTCTCCACCCGTATTGGGCAATGGAAAAGTTTTTCCTTCATCCATGGAAAGTTTGGAAAGAATGGCCACACCGTATTCACCGCCATCGTAGTCAATCGCTTTTCCGAAATATGCTTTCATACCTGTTCTGGCGGCCAGGTCCTCGGCCTGGTGCAATTGCACTCCGGACCTGCCGGTATGCACATCCACTTCCTGCAGCGCCACCACATCCGGCTTTTCGAGGTTGATCACCCCGGCAATGGCAGCCATATCAATCACACCAGGCTTCGACGGCGGATTGGCGTGGTGAATATTGTAACAAAGTATTTTAAGATCAGCCCTTGAGGCACTTTCGGTATCAGTGTTTCCACCAGCAGGTGCAGTGGTTTTCTTGGCGCATGCCAAGAGAAAAAAGCAGGCTGCCAACAGTGTAAATCTCATGTGGTAACTTTTTTAAAAATGATCGTTTTTCGGTTAAAACACCGTACCCGGTGCCACCGCTATAGCGGTGCCACCGGGTGGGTTTCCTGCGTTGCGGCCGCAGAAATACTTTGGGCCACCCGGTATTTTCCGGCCAACCACACCCGTTTTAAAACTTGTTTTCATTTTAGTTCGTCCAACCGGTATTCTGTCCAAGATTCGGGTTGCGCTGGAACTGCACCAGCGAAATGGGCCAAAGATAGTTTTTAGGATCTTCAAATTTCCTGTTGGTGCTGAAGATGATGTAACCGTCGGCATCAGTAGGGCGATTGGCCACATCGGCTGGAACGGGCGCGAAGGATTTCTTCATCCCTTTGATGTCTGCGGCCAGCAGGTGGCCCTGTTTCCAGCGGAGGATATCGAAGTAGCGTTGTCCTTCCAAAGCCAGTTCCACCCTTCTTTCGCGACGGATCTCTTCGCGAAGGTCCATGTTCCAGGCGGTGAGTTCCGAAAGCAACATCGGGTGCATGCCTACGCGTTCACGCAGTTTGTTGATGGTCTCATCAAGGTCGGCTTGCGTAAGGGTGCCCAATTCCATTTTCGCTTCCGCGAGCGTGAGCAATACTTCCGCGTAGCGGATCAGGATAATGTCCGTTTCATCTTTACTTACAGTACTTACCGCGGTTGGTTCGCAATATTTCGTAAAATAGTAGCCGGTAACTGTAACTGCACCTTTTTTATCGGAACGAAACTTCGGAAGATTGTAAACCGTATTGGGTAAATTATCCGCATCTCCATCATCAAGCCCTTTCCAGGCGGAGCCGGGTTTCAGGATGGTTTGCGCCATTCTGGGGTCCCTGTTTTCCCATACATCGGTGTATTTTTCTTCTTTGTACAGCGTTGAATTTTGAATCGTTTTCCCATCAGTACACAAATAGGCATCCACAAGTGATTTGGTAGGGTTCCAGCGGATTTCCTGGTCGGGCACCTGGATTTCCCTGCTCAGGTTGTGCATACTCAGTTCGGGTGCGCATACACGAACGAGTATCGATTCCCGGTTGGCTGCGTTCTTGCTCTGCTCACCTTTGTAGGAAAAGAGCTCCCAGTAAGAAGTGGACTTATTGCCGTTATCATACAGGCTGTACCATTTCAGGTCGATCACGTCCTGGGCGGCTTTAGCAGCTACTTCCCAGCGTTGGTTGTAAAGTGCCACACGTGCTTTTAATGCGAGGGCCGCGCCTTTGGTGATGCGGCCATAATCGGCCTTATCGGTATAAGTAACGGGAAGTTTTACAGCAGCGGAGTCCAGGTCTTTCAGCATAAAATCTACTACTTCGGCCCTTGGCTGACGGGTTCCGTAGAGTTCAGGGTCACCCGGCACCAGTGGTTTATCGATCAGTTGCACATCTCCGTAAAAAAGGGTGAGGTAACTGTACAGGTAGGCACGAATGAAACGTACTTCGCCGGCGTAACGTTCACGCAAGGCTTCTGGCATTTTAGCTTTTTTGTAATTGGCCAGGAACATATTACAACGGGCTACCGCATCATACATATTGGCCCATTCGGTATTTGTGGGCGCAAGGTCGTTGCCAAAGTTGCCGCTGCCAATGCGCTGGTAATCTGTAACAGTTGGCCATACAGTGTTATCGCCCATGTTTTCCATATCAACCGTATTCTTTGATTTGATGTTGGCGTAACAGGCGTTAGCTGCGTATTTGATATGGTCTTCCGTTTCCCAATAGTTCGCGTCGGTCACTTCATCCATCGGGTACCTGTCCAGGAAATTTTTCTTGCAGGAAACCAATGTTGTGCCCAGTAGTATAATGGAAAGAAAATAAGTCTTTTTCATTTTTTGCTGTTGAAGGATTACCTGAAATTGATGTTGATACCTACTATCAGTGTTTTAAGCTGCGGATAGTAGCCGCCATTGCTTACCGCGGTTTCGGGGTCGTACGCGTAGAAGAAATCCGTTTTGGTGAACAGATTATCACCGGAAACGTACACGCGTAAACGTTGTAAGCGTATTCTTTCCGTAAGGCTTGCCGGCAGGGTATAACCGACCTGTATGTTTTTCAGTCTGATGTATGCTGCATTCTCAAGCCAGTAGGTGGAGAAGCGCTGGTTATGGCTTTGTTGTGAGGTGAGCCTGGGATAAGCTGCATCTGTATTTTCCGGTGTCCAACGGTCGAGATGAACTTTTTGCGGATTGGTGGATTGGTTGATGAAAGCATGACGTCCCGGCCCGAGGATGTAGCCATTCCCTTTGCCTACGCCTTGCAGGAAGAAACCGAAGTCGATGCCGTTCCAATCTGCGTTTCCGCGCAATGAATAAGTGTATCGGGGAAACGCGTGCCCGATCACCTGACGGTCTTTATCAAGGGTGATATTGCCATCGCCATCCAGGTCTTTGTAGATAAGGTCGCCAGGTCTGGTGTAGGCTTTATCGGCGGCCAGCACGGGAAAATTCGGGATATATTTTCCTGCGTTGTCCTTCGTGAAATCTGCTTCCTGCGCGATGCGTTCCGCTACAAGTCCATAGAAGGAGTTGATGGCATACCCGGCAATATTGGCCTGGTCTCCGTAGGATGTTGGGATGGTGGTGTATTTGGTGATCTTGTTTTTCACATCCGACACATTCGCGTTAAGGCGGTATTTTACGGCTCCGGCCCTGTCGTTCCAGTTCAACCCCAGTTCCCATCCCCTGTTGTTTACGGAAGCGGAGTTCTGGTAAGGTTCACTCACACCCAGTACATCCGGCAGCCGGATGATTTCCAGAATATCTTCTGTATTCTTATCAAAATAATCGAAGCTCACATTCAATTTACTGTTCAGCATCGCGAAGTCAATACCGATATTCGACATTTTCACGGTCTCCCATTTCAGGTCGGGGTTATTGGCTTCTGTTTGCGCGTAGGCCGGTGTAAGTGCGGCACCAATGGGCATTGTGCTTACCGAACCGATGGTAGCGAGGTACGGCGTTAAACTGCTCCCCACATACTGGTTGCCCAGTGTACCATAAGAGGCCCGCAGCTTTCCTTCGCTGATGATATGCCTGATGCCGCTCATGAATGCCTCTTCCGAAAAGCGCCATCCGGCAGATAAGGATGGGAATACTTCAAACCTTTGCTCTTTCGCGAAGCGGGAAGAACCATCGTATCTCGTGTTAAATTCAAGCAGGTACTTTTCATTGAAAGCATAGTTGAACCTTCCGAACAAAGAGCGGAGCGCCCAATGGGTTGAAGTACCTGAGTTCTGCTGGTTTTCACTGCCCAATGCAAGTGTGGGATTGTTTTGCGTGATCAGTCCCTGGCGGTTCCCGCCGAGATCGTCGTAACGGTTCACTTCCTGCGACCCACCGGCAAGTAGTTTGAATTCATGTTTACCGAATGTTTTGATGTAATCGAGTTGCGCCGTAGCCACCTGATACCTGTTCATATAAGTGCGCACATCGATCTTGTTCACCGGGTTGCTGGTGTACCACAAACTGTTGTCTTCCGGGTAAGTATATTCGATGGTATAGGTTTGAATGTTTCTCCTCGAATTGTACATCACTGTACCATACTGGATTTTAGCGGAAAGACCTTTGATGAGTTGTAAGGTGGCCGATAAATTAGCAGAGAGTTCCTGTGACGCGAACTGGTTCTGTCCACCTTCGCTGGCGATGGCGATGGGGTTCTGTGATCCGCCGCCATAACCCCAGTTGCCGTTGGTGAAACGTACCGGTACGAGCGGGGATATCTGGTGGGCGCTGTAAATCACGCCACCATCCTGGTCGGTAGCCTGCTGCGGTTCGGAATAATAACGGTCGATGAACCCGATGTTCCCATCAATGGAGAGGCGGTCGGCGATTTCTGTGTTCACGCGCAAACGAACATTATGTCGCCTGGTACCGAACGCGTCACCGGTAATCAGCCCGGCCTGGTTAAAATAACCGTAAGAGAGGTAGTAACCGCTTTTGGCATTGCCGCCGTTTACACTCACGTTGTGATTCTGTTGCGGTGCCTGACTTTTATAGATTTCTTTCACCCAATTGGTGTTGGCGAAATAGTTTGGGTCGGAACCATTCCTTGCTTTATCTATCTCTTCCTGGGTAAAAGTTGGGGTGCGGTCTGTATTCTGTTGTGCTTCGTTCAGCAACTCCATATATTCCGGGGAACCGAGAAATTCTGCGGTACGTGTGGGTTTCTGGAAACCATAATAATAAGAATACCCGATGTTGGGTTTACTGTCTCTCCTGCCTTTTTTAGTGGTAATAAGGATGACCCCGTTGGCCCCGCGTGTTCCGTAGATTGCAGCCGCGGCCGCATCTTTGAGCACGGAAACACTTTCAATATCATCGGGATTGATAAGGTCCATATTCTGCTCCACGCCATCCACCAGGATGAACGCGTTGGCATTGCCCAGGGTACCGATGCCGCGTATGCGCACTGAGTTGCCCGCAATACCCGGTCTCGGGTTCTGGTTCACGATGGTTAATCCTGGAATCATGCCTTGTAATCCACTGGAAGTTGCGGTAATAGGGCGGCTCTCCATTTCTTTTCCGGACACCTGTTCCACCGCGCCGGTTACGGCTCTTTTTTTCTGGGTGCCGTAACCTACTACCACCACCTGTTCCATTTCCTTTACATACTCCACCAGGATCATGTTTACGGTGTTGGTGGCATCGGAAACACGCGCTTCGGCCGTAACAAATCCTGCGGAACTGAATACCAGCGTTACATTCCTGTTGGCGGTGGTGATGGAGAATTTTCCATCGTCGTTGGTAATGGCGGTTTGGTTGCCTCCTTTCACGGAAACAGTAACATTGGGCACGGGCATTCCGGTGGCTTTTGCGGTAACCGTTCCCGTTATAATTTCCTGCATCCAGTTACTGCCGTTCAGTTTTCCCGAAAAGCCTTTTACTGCAACAGGATTTGATAACGGCGCTGTGCGCAAAATGGTAATGTTTTGTTTCGTTTCGTTCTCCGGAACGGCTCCTTCTTTTTCCAGGTTGCTGATGGCGTATTGCTTTGAGGTGATCTGCTTCACGACCAAACCATAAGGTTGTAACAGCTTTTTGAGCGGCGCGTAGAAGTTTTCCTTTTTTAGCTCTTCGGTACTGTACCGGATGGGCATTTTGAGCAATTCAGACTTACAAACGAAGCTGATGTTGTGCTGTTTTTCAAGGTCATCCAGCAATGTACCCAGCGTGAGTGCTTTTGCTGCCGGTGTTTGTGCGGTCCAGGCCATTACCGGTGTGGTGTTGTAGGCCACCGCGTCCTGCGCATATACGGCTCCGTTTGTTAGGCAGGCCCATAGCAGCAGTTTCCTGACAGGTTGCTTTTTAATGATGGTGGAAAGCATAGCGTTTGCTTTTGGTGTGGTTATTTTTTACTGAAATAGAGTGTATCGTTTTTCCGGCTGATCTTTATATCGAGCACGAAAGCGAGTGTGTTGATGATGGTTTCCTCATCCTGGAGGCGGATGGAACCAGATATTTCGGCATTGGCCAGTTCTTTTGAGCCGAAGCTGCATTCCAGTCCGTAGATGTCTTTCAGCAGCAGTCCCAGTTCGGAAAGCTTCATTTTGTTGAGTTCCAGTTTTTCTTCTTTCCAAACTGAGTACATGGCGGCATCTACTTTTTTCCGGAGCAGTTTTCTGTCCTTTTCCGTGTACTGTACAAAATCGCCGGGTTGCATGTATAAGGTGGCTTCTGGCGCATCTTCCAGCCCTATCTTAATTTTACCGGAGTTCAGGGTAACATTGGTGATGCCAGCTCTTTCTTTTACATTGAAGGTGGTGCCCAGTACTTCCACCTGAAGGTCGCGGTTCCTTACAATAAACTTCCGGGCGGGTTCGCCGTTCAGTTCAATGTGTTGCACATCAAAGTAAGCTTCTCCTTCCAGCTTCACTTCCCGGATGGCACCTTTTGCCATGTTGGAAGCGTATTTGAGTGAAGAAGAACCGTTAAGGGTTACTTTTGAACTATCGGGTAAAACGAAAGTTTTCACTTCACCGATACCGGTCACCAATGTAATTTCTACTGTTTTGGGGCGAAGCAACCAGGCGAAAGCCACCACCACCACTACTGCTGCAGCAGCGGCCCAGCGGAAGAGCGTTCGCACCACAGGTTTCCGGGCTTGAACAGGTTCAGCGGGCGTTAATGTACTGATGCGTTCCAGGTTACGCCGGAGTGACGCTTCGATTTGTTTTTCAGTAACCTTATGTTCATTGAACTGCAATTGTTGAATGAAAGCATAGGCTTCCTGAATGGATTTTCTCTTCTCCGGGTGGTTGCGGAGGAAATCCTGCCAGAACTGAACGGCGTCCGCATTGCTTTCGCGCACCCATTGCTGGAACCATTCATCGGCTATAAAATCTTCGGTCGTAAAATCGTGGTAATCCTTCTGCATTCCGCGCCTTTTGTAAAGAGGAGCTTTGGAAGCAGATTATTACCCCACGGAAACAGATGAATTTAATGTTAAGCCGAAAAAACCTGTGTCACACAGAGGGCACCAATATAACTCAGCAAAAGGGCATTCAGTTCTTCCGTATAAACTTTCCGGAGTTCCTGGATGGAGCGGGCTACCAGTTTATAGGTTGCCTTGGTGCTGATGCCCATGATGGAAGCGATTTCCTCATAAGAGAGGTTCTCGTAGAATTTGAAGAAGATGGCTTCTTTCTGCCGCGGTGTAAGGCGCGCGATGGCTTTTTCGAGGCGAAGCCGTTCCTGGTACATTTTTTCCGCATTAATCATGATCTGGTCGGCGGAAATATCAAGTTCGAAAGGAAGCGCGGAGAAATCAGGAAGTTTGTTCTTCTTCAGTTGTTTGAGCAGGTGGTGCCGGAATGAAACGAAAAGATAACTGTGCAGGGTCCGGATGTGTTCCAATTGGCTGCGTTGGATCCAGAACTGTGTAAATATCTCCTGAATACTGTCTTCTATAATAGTGGGATCGGAAGTGAACCGGGTACCATAGTTGAAAAGTCCGGGGTAGAAACGGCGGTAGATCACCGCATAAGCGGAAGCATCTCCTTCGCGGAACGCATTCCAATCGGCTTCCGTAATTTCGTACCCTTGGTTCATAATTGCGATTTGCCGCCAAAAATACAGGAGCCATACAGGGCGGCCACGTTAAGTTTTGGTAAACTAAAGTAAATTAAAGAAAATAAAACAGCATGAAAGCAAAAAGAAAAGGGCAGCGAAAGTTGTTTGATAAAGTGGCGGCGAAGGTTACAAAGGCGGCAGGAAGTCCGGCGGCATCCGTGAGTGCGATCCTTATCGTTGTGGTCTGGGCATTGTGCGGACCTGTATTCGATTATTCGGAAACCTGGCAACTCGTAATCAACACGGGTACCACCATCATTACGTTCCTGATGGTTTTCGTGATCCAGCAATCGCAGAATAAAGATACCGCGGCCCTGCACATGAAACTGAACGAACTGATCGCAAGCAGCCCCCAGGCCAGCAACCGACTGGTTGATCTGGAAGAACTTACGGAAGCGGAAATTGAAGCAGTCCGGAAGTACTACAGAAAGATCGCCATGCTTGCGGAAAAGGAAGCTGATATACACCAATCCCATTCCCTGGATGAGGCGTGTGATAACCATTTGAGGAAAGTAAAAAGTTCCCGGAAATAAATGTGGAAAAATTGATCCGTTTCTGTGGATGAATGCGGCTTATTCCGTAAATTCACACATCTAACGATGCTGGCATATTTTTTTTAACCAGATTAAAAAAGAATCCTATGCAGCATCCATTGTTACAGCAAAAAACGTCTTCATCCATTCTTACTGTTGAAAACCCGAGGGATTATGTGCCCATGCACGCAATCATTACTTCGGAAGAAAAATCATCCAAAAAGATGATGACAAACAGCAAAGAAGGAAAAGATGCCCAATCCGGGATGATTTGGGATGCGCCCATTTTTACCGGTCGCGATGGAGAGATTTGGTAATTAAAGTGCCACCTCTTTTCCGGGCGGGAGCCGGAAGCAGTGAAAATTGCTTCCGGCTTTTTTTATTTCTCGCAAAGGCGCAAAGGCGCAATGTTGACGATGATTTAATTTATTGCACTGGGAAGTGCCAACATGCAAGTTGGATACATTCATTGAAACCAATCAGATAACGAGGCAAATTCGCCGGAACATTACTTACTTTGGATGCTTAGCGCCGTAGCGCCTGCGAGCAACGAAGCAGTCGAGAAAAACTACTCTTTCAGAAACCTCCGACTCTTAATTCCGCCTTTTTTCTGCATCACCGCAAGGTTATAAATTCCCGCGGGTAATTCCGACACATCCATTTTACAAAGTAACTCTTCACCGCATTCCTGCTCCAGCAATACATCGCCGTGAGAATTGTACACATAAACTCTTTCTATTATACCATACCTTTCTGAATCTACCTCCAGCA
>CAMLPA010000105.1 GCA_946481605.1 uncultured Flavihumibacter sp.
TGACTTGTAACTCACCATATCATCTTGCCCCACCTTAATCAACATAGCGTTGAAGCCTTCAGAATTAAAATAATTTAAAAATTCGGTTACCTGCAATAATTGATGAAGGTCGTAAGCATGTCTTACTTTAAGTTTTAAATCTTCTAAAGGTTGTGCTCCGTAAGAAAAGCGGACCAAACTCATGATCTTCTCGCAGATTGTTCTTTCAGGCAGCAGCACCTTTCCTGGAAAAGGCAACAGGTTATATACCTGTGCCAATTCCTGCTGCCCGTTTCTTACCATCATTTCATAAATAAAAGAGGCGATTGGCATTTCGGTATAAGGTTCAAAATAACCAAGCCATGTAGCTTCAATAATAATCTGCTCCCGAACGTGGCCGTAATCGCCGGAGAATCGCTTTTTATATTCATGAGCGGTTTTTCTATTCATACCCATCTTCACTGTAACAGTGGGAACATTCACTTCCGGCAGGACATTAGAGACAGCCGCTCCGATCATTTTTATTTTCGTATTCAACCTGTTATTGGATTCTCCTTTTCTCCTCAATACCACCAGGTCAATGTCCTCAGAAAATCGGCTGATGGCGCCAAAGCACTTCAGTAATGAAGTGCCACCTTTGAAAACGGTGTCAGCACCTATTTCACTTTTGAATATAGAAAACAACGCAAACGTGACCCAGTAATCTTTCTCTATAAATATTTCGGGGATGCCTATGTCCTGCGCCGTAAACTGTATTGCCTGCCTGAATAATTCTTCATTTTCGTGTAGCGTCATTGAAATACCAGTTTTCAGCGTTTGGAATAATCGTGGAAATACCAGCCATTTTATACCTCGTTACAGGGTTTAAGGTTTGCTGTAGTTTCTTCGCCAAAAGGTCTTTTCCTGTGTATTCAAGCATAGCACCGGCTAATGCCCGGGCGGAGGCGGGGTATTTGAGCAGGAGTTCCACCATTTTTTTTTGCTCGGTAGCTGACAAATCTTTTAAAAGCGTGATGAGCCGGGCAACAGAAGAAAGTACGGGAACATCTGGTATTTGTCTTATATACCTGATTGAATCCAGTATTTGGAGTAATGGAATATTCTCTTTGGTAATCTCATTCTTCTGCCGCACAAACGAGATGGTGTACCGGTCCCGTTTTAATATTGAGCGAACATCATTTTTGCCGATTTGAATGGTGTTACTGACCTGAGTTGTTAATCCTAACTTATTATAAATGGAATATCCTGTAAGATAGCCTGTTACCTTTTCTCCGTCTTCCAGCAAATCTTTTACAACCTGGTACAAATCAGGCTCCAGCTTTCCAAATACCGTCTGTTCCGCTTTGTAATACCTGCCCTTCGCAAGCTTAGACAACTTACCAGCTTCCACCATCCTGTTGAGCGCCTTTATTGTGGCCTCACGCTGTTCGGGGCTTTTTAAAAAGCTGGTATAAGAGAATACCTCACCCGGGGGGAGTTTCTCTATTTGCTTTGATATAAATGCTGTCGTATTCATTTTTCTATACGCAAATATAAGTAGAATGTCCAGTTTTTTGTATAAAAAACTGGACAGGCGAGCATGCTTTCAGTTTGTATTCTCAGCGTCCTCCTTATCTTTGCGCATGAAATACTCCCATCTTTTCTTTGACCTCGACCACACCCTCTGGGACTTCGAAGCCAATTCACGCCTCACGCTGCAGGAGCTCTTCCTTCAACTCGATCTTCCGGCCAAAGGCATATCGGACTTCAATGCCTTCCAGCAAAAATACCTTTACCACAACGACCGCCTCTGGGAGCGGTACCGCAAAGGATTCATCAAACAGGATGAACTGCGTTGGAAGAGAATGTGGCTCACCCTGATAGATTTTAAGATCGGAGACGAAAAACTCGCCCGCGAAATGGCCCGCCTTTTTCTCGCGGGATTGCCCACACGAAACCTGCTTTTCCCCGGAACATTGGAACTGCTCGATTACCTGCGTTCCAAAAATTACCAACTGCACCTTATCACCAACGGGTTCGAAGACGTGCAACACAGCAAACTAAAGTATTCCGGGTTATCCCCTTATTTCGGGGAAGTGATTACTTCTGAAGGTTCCAACAGCCTCAAACCAAATAAAGAGATATTCGATTTCGCTTTCAGGAAAACAGGTGCCGTTCCGGAAAAAAGCATCATGATCGGTGATAGTATTGAAGCGGATATGGAAGGCGCGAAAAATGCCGGAATCGACCACATCTTTGTGAACCACACCGCCCTGAAAACAGATTTCAGGGCCACCCATACCGTATATTCCCTGCCGGAGTTGCACACGATTTTTTAACGGGCTCATCCTCCCGAAAAAGACTAATTTTGCCCGGTTCAAAAAACGATAAAGAAAATGAGTAAAGGACCCGTTTCACAGTTTATCACGCACCATTACCGCCATTTTAACGCCGCCGCACTGGTGGATGCCGCCAAAGGATATGAGACCCATCTCCTCGAAAACGGTAAAATGCTGGTATCCCTGGCAGGCGCCATGAGTACCGCAGAACTGGGCGTTTCCCTCGCGGAAATGATCCGTCAGGATAAAATTCATATCATCAGTTGCACAGGCGCTAACCTGGAAGAAGACGTGATGAACCTGGTGGCCCACTCGCATTATAAGCGTATTCCTAACTACCGCGATCTTACGCCCCAGGAAGAATGGGACCTGCTGGAGAACCACTATAACCGCGTAACAGATACGTGCATCCCTGAAGAAGAAGCGTTCCGTCGCCTCCAGAAACACCTGGTGAAGCAATGGAAAGACGCGGAAGCAAACGGTGAAAGGTTCTTCCCCCATGAGTTCCTTTACAAAACAGTATTGAGCGGAGAACTGGAACAATATTATGAGATCGATCCCAAAGACAGTTGGATCGTGGCCGCAGCAGAAAAGAACCTGCCCATCGTAGTGCCGGGTTGGGAAGACAGTACCACCGGTAACATCTTCGCCAGCTACGTGATCAAGGGCGAACTGAAAGCCGATACGGTGAAAAGCGGCATCGAATACATGGTATGGCTGGCCGATTGGTACCGTCAGAACTCCGAAGGAAAAGGCGTTGGCTTCTTCCAGATCGGTGGCGGCATCGCCGGTGATTTCCCGATCTGCGTGGTGCCCATGATGTACCAGGACCTGGAATGGCACGATGTTCCATTCTGGAGTTACTTCTGCCAGATATCAGATTCCACCACATCTTATGGTTCCTACTCCGGTGCTGTTCCCAACGAAAAAATTACCTGGGGTAAACTGGATATCCATACCCCCAAGTACATCGTGGAAAGCGATGCCACCATTGTGGCCCCGCTGATTTTCGCTTATCTGTTAGGCTGGTAGGAAACTACGATGCTTCAAATAATAAAAGCTGGCGTATCGAAAGGGATGCGCCAGCTTTGTTTTATATATCAATCCTCTCCTCACAAACAACATTCGTTCTCGCCATTGCTTATCAGCCCACCTACCTCAACCTGTCTGCGAGACTGCGAGAAACGAAGCAATCGCGTGAAACATTTACTCCAGCAACCGAAACCTATTCTTTTCCCAACAACTCCCGCTTTGTCTCCAACGCTTTCGCATCGCCCAACGGACGGATCAGGTTGATAAGAATAATAATTTTTACAATGATGCCCCTGAAAATGCTGGCCACTCCGGCCGAAGCGCCGTCTGAATAGCCCGTGGCAACTGCTCCCAGTATAATAAAGGCGCAAAAAGTAATGATGCCCCAAACAATGGCCGTGTAAGGTTTTTTCCTGGTCCAGAACCCAAGGGCAACGAATATACCTGCTTCCACCAGTGCGAGGGCCACCACTACAGAAATCGTGATCGCATCCAGGCCGGGCGTCATGAACAAACTGATCATTTCACCTACGAAGAATAATCCTGCGGCCCAGAACAACGCGTTGCGTGCTTTTTTCACCCCCAGTTCATAGCCTTCCATTTCTATTTGCGTGAGATCGGCCACATAAGAAGATATCGTATCCTGATCGTTTTGCTGCGTTGTTTTTTCCATAAGAGGGTTGTTTGGCTACAAAATAGTAGCTGATCCCTTAAAAAAGAAATGTTGAACGAGGTATTTTCCTGGTTCAACATTTCTTAATCGGGTGAGGGAATCGCTTACAGTGGCTTATCCCGCACAATTTTGTTTTCCCTGTTGGCCATTTCCCAGGCGGTGTAGAACACCAGTCTGGCACGTTTTTCCATCAGCGGATAATTAATTTTATCGGGTGTATCACCGGGACGGTGGTAGTCGGCATGCACGCCGTTGAAGTAAAAGATCACGGGCACACCTTTCACAGCGAAATTATAGTGGTCGCTCCTGTAGTAGAAGCGGTTGGGATCGTTGGGGTCATTGTATTTGTAATCCAGTTTCATCTTCACGAACTGCTTGTTGGCGGCTTCGCTTACGGGGCGCAGGTCGGAACTGAGTTTATCGTCGCCGATCACGTAAACATAATTGCCGGAGTCGGCACTTTTCTGGTATTCAAAACCCACCCTTCCGATCATGTCGATGTTGAGGTCGGCCACCGTATTTTCCAAGGGGAAGATGGGGTGATTAGAATAGTAGGCGGAACCCCAAAGACCTTTCTCTTCACCTGAAACCGTCATAAAAACGATGGACCTGCGTGGTCCTTTCCCGGCGGCTTTTGCCTTGGCGAATGCTTCCGCCATTTCGAGGATGGACACGGTTCCGGAGCCGTCGTCGTCTGCGCCTGCATTGATCACGCCATTTTCAATGCCGATATGGTCGTAGTGGGCGGTCACGAAAAGGTATTCGTCTTTTTTATCGGTTCCTTCCACCACACCGAGTACGTTGGTGCTTTCAAGTTGGGTGAAAGATTTGCTGAACGCGAGTTTCACTTCAGCGGGATAGGTTTTGGAGGGAATGGTATTGCCCTTCACCTGGTTCCAGTCGGCACCCATCAGTTGGGCGGCTACCTTTTCGGATATGGAGAACACATTTGGCGTTACGCTTCTTTTATATTGGTTCAGGCTCATGGCGCCATGCTGGGTGGCGATACCCTGTTCACGGGGAAAACCGCTCTGCACCAGCAATACTGCAGCCGCGCCTTTACGGATTAGTACATTGATAATTCTTGCATAATTCGCGTTGCGGGAGTTTGCTGTTGCAGAAAGTCCGTTTACCAGCACCAGTTTCCCGGCCACCTCCAGGTTCTTGTAATCATTTCCGCCGCCCACCATGGTGGTATCTTTCACATATACGAACTCACTGAAGTATTGTGTGGCGGTATGACTCTGACCAAGGTTCAGCGTGAAGTCCCGGTCCAGTTTCAGCGCTGTACCGTTCACTGCCATTTCCGCGGCTTCAAACTTGTCTTCATACACGGGGAATGCTTGCTGGTAGCTGCTTCCGTTACCGGGTTTCAGTCCCTGGGATTTAAAGTAATCTTCAATATACGCAGCGGCTTTTTTTTGTCCTTCCTTAGCGGTTTCGCGGCCTTCCATTTCTGGACCGGCAACGATATAGAGGTGTTTTTTCAGGTCAGCGGCGGTGATGGTTTTGCCGAATTTATCGGCTCCTTTCAACGTGTTTTTTTGGGCCATGGTGGGAACGGCGCCCATCAATGCCATGGCAAAGAGCAGTTTTCGCATATATAATTGTTGGTGTTTTCCGGAGGGAATGGTGGTTAGCAGGAAATTTTGTTCACGCGTTTTTCATGTCTGCCACCTTCAAATTCAGTGTGCAGGAAAGTATCCACGATTTGTTTGGCCAGATCGGTGGAAATGAACCGTGCCGGGATACAGATGATGTTGGCGTTGTTGTGTTTCCTGGCCAGGCTCGCCAGTTCTTCCTGCCAGGCGATGGCGGCGCGGATGCCCTGGTGTTTGTTGGCGGTAATGGCTACCCCGTTCGCACTGCCGCATACCAGTACACCGCAGCCCGATTCGCCCGATTCCACACTGAGGGAAGTGGGGTGCGCAAAGTCTGGATAATCCGCGGAATCAGGACTGTTGGTACCGAAGTTTTTTACGGTATATCCTTTCTCCTGGAGGTAAGCCAGCAGCATTTCCTTGTATTCATAACCGGCATGGTCGGCGCCGATAGCGATAGGCAACGAAAGATCGAACGAAGTATTCATGATAAATTAAGATTACAGGACGTGAAGTTAACTAATAATCACGATCAACTCCATTCCTTGTCTTTCTTCTCCTGGTCGCGTACTACCCGCGCGGAGATGCTGATACTGATTTCATAAAGAATCCAGAGCGGGATGGTCACGATCAGTTGGCTCACCACATCGGGTGGTGTAATCACTGCGGCGATGATCAGTATGATCACCACGGCATACTTGCGTGATGCACGGAGAAATGTTGGCGTTACAATACCTACTCTTGAAAGGAAAAGCACGGCCAGCGGGAGCTGAAAAACCACACCGGTCCCCAAAACGAGCTGGGTGATGTTCTCAATATAATCGGAGATGCGGAAACTGTTCTCGATCAGCGGGCTGAGCGTGAAGCTGGCAAAGAAATTTACGGTGTAAGGTGCCAGCAGGAAATAACCGAAACCTACGCCCAGGAAGAAAAGCATAGACACCCAGAAGATCATGCCCCGCGTCTTTTTCTTTTCTTTTGGCGTGAGGGCCGGACCCACAAAGCGCCAGAATTCCCAGAAAACATAAGGGAACGCAATGATGAACCCGGTTACAAAAGCAATGGTGAAACTCATCATGAACTGGGAACTCATTTCGGTGCTGATGAGCTTCAGTTTGATGTCTTCCATACACATGGCATCACCCATACCAACTTTATGACTGAAATCACAGATCAGTTTATAGGTGATAAAATCGTTGTGGGCAGGCCCCAGGATGATATCATTGAAGAAGAAATCAATATTCGCGAACACGACGATCGCGCCTACCAGTACGGCCGCCAATGAACGTACCACGTGCCAGCGCAGCGCTTCAAGATGGTCCACGAACGACATTTCCGCCTGGTCATCACTCCTGTTGAACAATTTCTTTACCATATCAGATGCATGAAAGCGGGGCAAAAATAACCCATAAACCCATTGCCCGAAGAATTATTAAAACGAATACCAACTGTTTTATATATTTATTTTATGATTTCCAGGCTGCCCCTCACTATTTCCAACGCATACCTTATTCAATGCGAGCAACCGATATTGGTGGATACGGGATTGCCTGGCGATTTTCAACTCCTGTTGCGCCGCCTGGAAAAAGAAGGACTCACGCTTCATGAACTTGCAATGATCGTGCATACACACGCCCACGCCGACCATGTGGGTTCCACCCACGCCATCAAGGAAAAAGCGGACATTCCCACCATCATTCATACCAACGACCTTCAATGGATCGAAAAGGGCGCGAACGCCCCCGCCGGCGCGAAAGGACTTACGGGTTTAATAGGCTCCTGGTTTTTGGCCCGCCGCTTTAAACCTTTCTCTACCGAGATCATCTTTGAAGGGGAGATGGACCTGAACCCGTTCGGCGCTCCTGCAAAACTCATTCACACCCCCGGGCATACGCTCGGCTCCGCCTCTATTGTGTTTGAGAATGGAGAAGCCATCATCGGCGACCTGCTCAGTGGCGGCCATTTCGGTGGATACATTCAACCTTCCAAACCCCGGTTCCCCTACCTGTACCGGGATAAGAAAAATATTCTGATGAACGTACAACGTTTACTGGACTGGGGTATCCAGCGTTTCCATGTGGGGCACGGCGGTCCTTTAAAAAGAGATGATGTGGCAAAATGGCTTCAGCAGCGGAAATAACCATCCGTTCATTTTAAAAATTTCCGCAACCATTTCAGTCTGTTCCCGAATGGGGGATATTTGAGAGAAGGGTCGAACCAAACCAGTGTTTGCATCACCGCCTTTCGATGCGTAAAGGTATTGAAGCCGTGAACGCCATGGTAAGCGCCGATGCCGCTGTTCCCAATGCCGCCGAAAGGAAGCCGCGGATTCATCAGGTGATAGGCCACATTATTGATGCAGCCGCCCCCGAAAGGAAATGCTTTCATTAGTTTTTCCGCATAGCCGGTATTGTTCGTAAACACATACATGGCCAGCGGTGAAGGATGGCGTGAAAGGTGTTGGAAAAGTTCCTCCTCCGAGGCATAAGTGAGGACCGGCAATACCGGACCAAAAATCTCTTCCTCCATGATGCGCGCGTCGGGAGCAATGTTCACCATGATGGTGGGCTCAATATACAAATCCTCTTTATTCGTTCTTCCTCCGAAAAATATTCTTCCTTCCTCGAGATAGCTGCACAGCCTGGAAAACTGTCTTTCGTTGATAATACGGGCGTAATCGGGAGAAAGCGCCGGATCTGGCCCATAGAAGGAAAGGATGCATTTTTTCATTGCTTCCAGCAACGGCTGGACGATGCTTTCATGTGCCAATACATAATCCGGGGCCACACACATCTGACCGGCATTGGAAAACTTCGGTGCACATATTCGTTTAGCCGTTACCGGTATATCCGCGTCCCGCGCCACCACCACCGGGCTTTTCCCGCCAAGCTCCAGGGTAACAGGCATTAATTGCCGGGCCGCCATTTCATATACCTTCTTTCCAATGGTGGTTCCTCCAGTGAAAAAAACATGATCGAAACGGAAATTCATCAATTCACCTACCGTTTTTTCACCCTCTCCCTCCACGACTTTTATACATGCCGGAGAAAAATATTTACCGATCATTTCCGCCATCAGCGCTGAAGAAGCGGGCGCTACCTCTGAAGGTTTTAACACCACGCAGTTGCCTGCACCAATGGCATTTATCATGGGCAGGAGGCTGAGCATAAATGGATAGTTCCATGGACCTATTACCAATACAACACCGAGCGGTTCCTTATATATCCGGTTTGTTGACGGGAAGTTGAGGAAATTGGTGCCCGGTTTATCGGGTCGCATCCATTTGCGGAGATTTTTCAACGTAAAACCAATTTCCGTTTTTAGCATACCCGTTTCAGTAATATAAGATTCTGTTAAAGGTTTCCTGAAATCGGCATACAGCGCGGCAGCAATTTTTTCTTCATATTCCTCCAGCGCTTTGTACATTATTTTCAACTGTGTTTGCCGCCAGGAGTAGGAGCTTGTTTCGCCGGTTTCGAAGAAACGGCGCATGGCAATCAGTTCGTTGTGCAAAGTTTCCACCATTCTATCAAGTTACAGAAAACCGTGCGCAATCAGTAATTTGCAGGCGATGAACGACGAATACTTCATGAATCTTGCGCTGAAGCAGGCCCAAATAGCTTTTGAAGAAGGGGAGGTGCCTGTGGGCGCTATCGTGGTAACGCAGGGCAAAGTGATCGCGCGCGGGTACAACCAAACCGAGAAGTTGAAGGACCCTACGGCCCATGCGGAGATGATCGCGCTCACCTCTGCTTTTAATCTTTTGGGCGCAAAGTACCTGCCCGATGCCACACTTTATGTAACCGTAGAACCCTGCCTGATGTGCGCCGGTGCCATCTA
>CAMLPA010000106.1 GCA_946481605.1 uncultured Flavihumibacter sp.
TGGTGTAGAAGACGTTGTTTCTTGTCTGGTCAAGTGAATATTTTACGCTATTCCTGTTAAAGCGTGTGCTGTAGCTGAATTCCAGCCATTCTCCCACATCTGCGTTAATTCTTCCGCCCACGTTGTAGTTAAAATTGGTCGACTTGTTTTCAGCGTCGTCAAAAAATGAAACACCATTCCCATAATTTATACCTGCATCCAAAGAATACCGTAATATCTTTTTAATAATCGGCATACCAAAGCCTAATCTGGATCCGGTGGTCCATACGCCATCCACATTAACAGGCATTACGGTTCTTTCACCTGTTACCCTGTTGAATCTTGTATTGTTGATGATCTTGTCCTGTGTCTTACTGTAATTCCCGGAAAAGTTGATGTTGATTTCAGAATTACGAAGCACCTCATTGTATTTGTAATTGATGTTATGGGTGAATTCGTTTTGAAGATCGGGGTTGCCTATGAACCGGTATAATGGATCACTTGGATCTGGAATTGGCTGTAGTTGCTGAATGGTGGGTTGCTGTATCTGTCCGTTATAGAAGATATTAATATTTCTTCCTTTTTTGTTGAAGAATGTAATTCCTGCGGAAGGTAAAAAGTTGGTAAACCTTTGCGTAACGAGTGAATCTTTCGAGATATTGTTGTTGCGCTGGTCCATATCCTGCATGTCTACGCCAATGTTGTAATTGTAGAAGTTTCCTATGCCAACGAATTTCAGACCTGCCCTTTGGAAATTACTTGAGTTTCTGAAACGATTGGAAAGCGAATCATTAATTTCCTCATACTTGCCATTGTCGCCGTCGAAAGTTGTCCTGTCACTTTTATTGATGCTCCAGTTATAGCCGTAGGTAAATTCGATCAGGTTTGATTTGAATATAGGCTCAGTGTAAGAAAAAGTTAAGTTGACCCTATTGTTCGAAGAATTATTATTGGTAAGCCTGTCTGTAGCTATGCTGAATGGGTTTCCAAGCGTATCAACGCCTTCATTCAGGGAGTTGACGAAGTTTTCCATATCGCTGAATCCGTTATTGGAGTTCAGTCCGAAAGTCATGCTTCTCCTGTCTTTTTTGAAGCGGTGCATTACATTTAATTCACCGCTAAAATTGAGCGTATTTCCGCTATTGAAGTTATTCCTGAATCCGGAACTTATGGTGTCGCCTGTTTCCCGCGTATTGTAAAAAAGATTACGTTGCTGCGTACTGTTGTCTCCGTAAGTGGCGTTTAATCTGCCCCTCACTTCGGTCATCGTGTCAGGCTTATATTCGATCTCTGCGTTCCAGTTTAGCCCCTTGTTTTTTCTGTCTCCACGCTGCAGTTCATCATAAATAAATACCGGGGCAGCTATGGTTTGCCTTTTGGTATTGTTGATGTTGAAAGATTCGTTGTTGTTTACGGAAACCGACGAAGCGATATCCAGCTTTTTATCATAATTGTTCCTGTAGTTGATACCCAACCGCTGGTTGGTATTCAGGCCATCGCTGGCGCGCTGATCGTTTCCGCGGCCACCGGCGTTGATGTTGCCTGCTGAGCCGAAAACGGAAATCTGCCGGTCACCTTTGAAACGGTTGAACATAAGGCGGCCATTGTAACGGTCATCGCTGCCGTAGCCTGCGTTTCCACGTCCGAAATAGCCGAAGCGTTTGTCTTTCTTAATGGTAATGTTGATGATCTTTTCCCTTTGGCCATCGTCCACTTTAGTGAAACGCGCCTTATCTGTTTTTTTGTCTACCACCTGGATTTTATCCAGGATATTGGCGGGAAGATTCTGCGTGGCCATTTTGAAGTCTCCACCAAAGAATGGTTTTCCATCCACATATACCTGGGTGATCTGCTGACCATGCGCTGTGATGTTGCCGTCTCTGTCTACTTCAATGCCCGGGAGTTTTTTGAGCAGGTCTTCTGCAAGCGCCTCCGGCTTTACTTTATAGGAATCCGCATTAAATTCAACGGTATCTTCTTTCACCACCATGGGCGGCTTTTTGAAACTCACTACCACTTCGTCGAGCGTGGCCGCAGAGTTCATTAAGGATACAGTATCCAGTAAAAGTGATTTTTTATCCAGCACAAAAGGCACTTCCCTGTATTCATGGCCGATAAATGTAAGGCTTAGAATGTAGGAGCCGTAATTAAGGTTGGCGATAGAGAATTCTCCTTTTTTATCGGTGATTTTATAACCGACCGTGGAAGAGTCTTTCTGAAGGAGCACGTTGATGGTCGCGTTCTCAAGGGGTTTACCCGTTTCAGCGCTGATCACAACGCCGCGGATATCCCCCTTGGTTTGCGCGAAAAGAGAAGATTTGGCAAAGGTTACTAACACAACGATCAGTAAAATGCTGATACGTTTATTCATGAGCGATTGGGTATGTGGTGGTTAATGAGCCTGATGAACACGGATTAAGACGGCAAGACACAATGAAACTTGCGTTCGTTTCCCGTGTTTCTGGGCAGTAAAGCGCTTAAAAACTGTTAAATAAATCTTAACAGTGGCGGATGTTTACGCAAAGGTTTGCGTAGAATACCGGCCAAAATTCTTTATAATTCGGCCAATTCCAACAAATTAATGCATCAGGCAACCAGTTAATTTGTGCTGTATAAAACGATTTGCCATGATGTTTTTCTCCTTTAAGAAGCTATACTGCTCCCTTACCCTGCTTTTTTTACTGGGTGTAACTTTTGCGCAGCAGCGTCCGGCCTGGGCAAAAGAAATGCCCGAGCAGAAAGAAAAAAGAATGGCCTGGTGGACGAATGATCGCTTTGGACTCTTTATCCACTGGGGACTTTATGCCATGCCCGCGCGCCACGAATGGGTGCAGCACCACGAGAAGATATCGCCCGAAAACTACCGTAAATATTTCTCCCTCTTCAATCCCGACATGTTCGATCCGAAAGAATGGGCCCGGCAGGCAAAACTGGCCGGCATGAAATATATGGTGATCACCACCAAGCACCATGAAGGTTTTTGTCTCTGGGATACAAAATTCACGGAATACAAGATTACCAATACGCCTTACGGCAAAGACCTGATCAGGCCTATGGTGGAAGCTTTCAGGGCCGAAGGCATCCGCATCGGATTCTATTATTCGCTCATCGATTGGAACCATCCGCATTTCAGTATGGATGGGAGCCATCCTCCCACACCAACCGATCCCGCGAAAAGAGCGGAAGAAAATGCGAAGCGCGATATGAAAGTGTACCAGCAATACATGAAGGACCAACTGCGCGAATTGCTGACGCAATACGGGAAAATAGATGAACTGTTCCTCGACTTCTCCTATAATGGAAAAGGCCGGAACGAATGGGATTCAGAAAACCTGCTGAAACTGGTGCGCCAGCTCCAGCCGCAGATCATTGTAAATGACAGGCTGGACCTGGATGATACCAATTGGGGCTGGGATTATAAAACCCCGGAGCAGTTCATGCCTTCTGAATGGGTGAAGGTGAATGGCGCGAAAGTGCCTTGGGAAACCTGCCAGACTTTCTCTGGATCCTGGGGTTATCACCGCGACGAAAACACCTGGAAATCTGTGAACCAACTCATCGTGATGCTGATCGAAACAGTGAGCAAGGGCGGCAACCTGTTGCTGAATGTAGGACCAACCGCACGGGGTAACTTTGATGAACGTGCCACTGAACGACTGGAAGGTATTGGAAAATGGATGCGTTACAACAACCGTTCGATCTATGGTTGCACGGAAGCGCCAGCCACTTTCACAGCGCCAGCCAATTGTCTGCTCACGTACAATGCCACTACTAAAAGGCTCTATATCCATGTGCTCCAATGGCCCTTTAAATCACTGCACCTGCCCGGGTATAAAGGTAAATTCCGGTATGCCCAGTTTCTGCATGATGGTTCTGAGATCAGGTTCAGTTCCCCTGCAGCTTCCGGAAGCCATACCACGGAAACAGGGAATGCCGGTGATGTGGTACTCCAACTGCCTGTTGTTAAACCGGGCGTGGAGGTTCCTGTAATTGAACTCATCCTGGAATAGATACCCGTAAAGAATAACCTCCGAAGCGGTTGAATACCTTATTTTTGCGAAAATTCTCCGGATGAAGTATTCCACCCAAACAGGCCTTGTGGCATCGTTGCTGATGATCGTTTCCGTTTTCCTTCCATGGATATACATTGAGTCGAAGGACATCACGGTAACAGGTTTACACGCGGAGGGAACAAACTTTGGCCGACCCGCTTATATGAACCTTGTTTTTACCGCGGCTGCCATCGCTTTCTTCCTGATTCCGAAAGTATGGGCAAAACGGTATAATTTCTTCTTCTGCGGCGCAAACCTGGCCTGGAGTATCCGCAACCTGTTGCTCATGAATGTCTGTTACGCGGGCGAATGTCCGGAACTGAAACTGGGCATCATCCTTGCGCAGGTGGCATCAGTTGGTATGCTGATCGCTTCGCTTTTCCCGGCCATGAAATTACCGGAGGAGAAAAAAGGGTAGATCTCATCCTGTAATCGCAAACAATACTTTCACCACTATATACAAAACCGCGCCGTTGGCCAGCATCCGCAATGCGCCGAGCCAGGTTTGCCTGCCTGTAATACTGAACTTCCATGCGCCCACAAGAGCCAGCAGCGCGGCCGCCACTGCGTGCAATTGCCAGGTATACTGCATCCACCCGGAAGCATGCAGCAATGGAAGGGAACAACAGGCGAGGAACGCGAATACAAATGTAAGAAGGAGGATAGGTAAAATAGGACGGTGTTTTGACGGTATGGTGCCGATGTTTTCACGGATCATCACGTTCCACTTTAGCTGATCCAGCTCGTGGTCTTTCACTGCTTCTGTGAGGATGTTTTCCTCCATATCCAACGTGCGCATACGTTGTGCCTCATGCGCAGCTTCATTTTTCTGTATTTCTTTTTTCCAGGCCAGCCATGCACCAATGCTCATCAGCAGCGCTACGAAGCATGAAAGTAGTATCCCGCCGGTTAAGAGATGAGGTGCGAAGTCTGTATGCGCACTGGCAAAACAATACCAGGCATAAGAGAGTAATAACGATTCGGGAATCGTTACCAACGCATCGGTTTGCCAGCCGGAACTTTGAACGGTCATTACGGATGAACAATATTGGCGAGTTGCAGCAATTCTTCCTTCTTGTAAAGGTTCTTTTCGTCTTCGAAGCATTTGGCGAGTTCTTCCAGCAGGTGCTGGATCACCCTTTTGTTGCTGAAGGGCTTGAAGTAAGAGACAGTGGGCGGAACGGATATCCGTTTAAAATAAGTTTCTATATCCTGTTGCGTATATACATGCCCGTTCATGGGATCAATGTAGAACTGTATTTTATCTTCCGGTTCCTGCCGCATTTCTTCAAAATCGAATTCTGAATCGAAATAGGCGAGGATAAACTGGCGGGGAATATTGATCACTTTAATGGAAACTTCCAGCATTTCGCAAAGGATCAGGTACAATATTCCATTGCCTACCGGGTTGCCTTTTTTGGCGTCCAGCACTTTATTGAGGAGAAAATCGTTGGGTTGCTGGTACGACGTTTCCAGTCCTTTCAGGTTGAAATAATTATACAGGATGGTACCCAGTACATTGGCCTGTTCAAGTGATGTGAGGTAGGTATTGAGTTCGAGCCATACGTTCCGGCGGAGTTTTTCTACTTCCTGCAATACCTGGCTCACTACAAGATCCGGGTACTGAAAACGCGCGACCAGTATGGCGCCGGAAAGCAGGTCGGGTTCCTTCATCGACGCCCATTGGGTGAAATCAGCGAGGAGGTCTTTATAATGCAACCGGTGGATCAGTAATTCGATGCGCAATTGCACCGCTTCCTGGGGAGTGTTCTCCCAAAGGTTTTCCAGGTTCGGAATGATCGGTTTGCCATAGCCCACGATCCTGTTCGCCACCGTGCTGAAAACTTCTTCATCGGGGTCGTCTATCAAATGAAAAAGGGCCGATATTTCTTTCGTTTCATTCATGCTGCGCTGTAAACGTTTAGGCCTTCTTTTTTGGTGCGGCCTTTTTAGGAGCTGTTTTTTTGGCGGCTGCTTTCTTTGGTGCCGCTTTTTTTGCGGGCGCTTTTTTCGTAAAAGCATCCGGCAATTCAGCTTCAATCATCTTTTTTACTTCTTCCAGGCCAATTTCTGCGGCTTCTTCAGCGGTGTATTTTGTATTGTCCGCTTTCCTGCCCAATTTAAGCATCTTTTTACCGAAGCGTACAAATGGCCCCCATCTTCCGTTCTCAATGGATATCTTCTCCGAAGGCCATTGCTGGATGAACCTGTTTGCCTCTTTATCCAGTTTCTTTTCGATCAGTTCCCTGCAATCCGCTTGTGTAAGCTGGTCAAAATTGTAAGCCCGTGGTATGTTTATGAAAAGATCGTTCCACTTGATGAACGGACCAAACCTGCCCTTTCCTTTGGTAACGGGTTTACCTTCATACATGGCGATCGGCGCGTCTGCAAGTTCTTTTTCACCGATCAGTTGAATGGCGCGGTCGATGTCTACGGTTAGCGGGTCTTCTCCTTTCGGAAGGGAGATGTATTCCTCGCCCCATTTCACATAAGGGCCGAACCTGCCTACGTTTACCGCAACTTCTTTCTCCTTGTACTCTCCAAGGGTGAGGGGAAGTTTGAACAGGTCCATGGCTTCTTCCATGGAGATGGTCTCAATACTCTGGTCCGTTTTCAATTTCGCAAAGCGTGGTTTTTCTTCATCAGTCGCTTCCCCGATCTGTACCATGGGGCCATATCGGCCCATCCTGGCGATCACGCGTTTTCCGGTTTCAGGTTCAATACCGAGTTCGCGTTCTCCTTTGGCGCGTTCAGCGGTTTCAAGTGTTACCTCGATATCGCTGTGGAAGGGGCGGTAGAAGCTGTCGATCATTTTGTTCCACTTCAGCTTACCATCGGCGATCTCATCAAATTCTTCTTCGATCTTGGCCGTGAAGTTGTAGTCCATCACGTTTTTGAAATGTTGCTTCAGGAAATCCGTTACCACCATACCGAGGTCGGTGGGGAACAATTTTCCTTTTTCAGCACCGGTATTCTCAACGGTAACTTCTTTTTTAAGTTGATTGCCTTTATCAAGGCGGATGATGTGTACTTCGCGCTTGATGCCGTCTTTATCTCGTTTCTCCACGTAGTTGCGTTTCATGATCGTGGTGATCGTGGGCGCATAAGTGGAGGGGCGTCCAATGCCGAGTTCTTCCAGTTTTTTTACGAGCGATGCTTCCGTGTAACGCGGGGCGGGGCGGGTGAATTTTTCGGTGGCCGTCATTTCCTCAAGGTCCAGTTGCTGGTTCACGGCCAGTGGCGGCAGCATGCCTTCCGCATCACCATCTTCTTC
This sequence comes from uncultured Flavihumibacter sp., assembly GCA_946481605.1. The sequence goes on from CAMLPA010000106.1 coordinate 7,306, forward strand.
TTCCTCATCTTTTCCTTCGGTATAGGCTTTGAGGAAACCGTCGAATTTCAGCACTTCACCTGTAGCGGTAAGTTGCTCCCGGTTGGTGGAGATATCAATTTTCGCGATGGTTTTTTCGAACTCCGCATCACTCATTTGCGAGGCGATGGTTCTTTTCCAGATTAGGTCGTATAATCTTTTGGCATCCGGATCATCTACGGTATGATTGCTCATGTAGGTGGGCCGGATGGCTTCGTGCGCTTCCTGCGCGCTTTCATTTTTATTCTTATACTTCCTCGGCTGGTAATAATTGCCGCCATAGGAACGGTTGATTTCACTTTTGATGTCTTCCATGGCCGTATCACTCAGGTTGATACTGTCCGTACGCATGTAAGTGATGTTACCGCTTTCGTAAAGTTTCTGCGCCAGCAACATGGTCCTGCTTACACCATAACCCAGTTTCCTGGAGGCTTCCTGCTGAAGCGTGGATGTGGTGAAAGGCGCTGCGGGCGTACGTTTGGCCGGTTTTACCTGGATGTCTGACACACGGTAATTTGCGCCTTTGCAGCTTTCGAGGAATTTTTCCGCTGTTTCGGGATTATTCAGTTTGGAAGGACCCTCGGCTTTGAAGGTTACTTTTTTATTGCTGATGTTGAGGGCGGAGAAGAAAGCTTCTACTTTATAGCTGCTTTCCGGCAGGAAGTTATTGATTTCACGTTCCCTTTCCACGATGAGCCTTACGGCCACACTCTGTACCCTTCCGGCGCTGAGACTGCGTTGCATGCCTACTTTCCGCCAGAGCACAGGGCTCAGTTCGAAGCCCACGAGCCTGTCGAGTACACGACGTGCCTGTTGCGCATTCACCAGGTTGAGGTTGATATGTCTTGGATTGCTCACCGCTTTTTTAATGGCGGGGGCGGTGATTTCGTGGAAAACAATACGTTTGGTAGTGGCCGGGTCGAGTCCCAGTACTTCAGCTAGGTGCCAGGATATACTTTCTCCTTCCCGGTCCTCATCCGATGCGAGCCAGACCTCATCGGCTTTTTTGGCAAGCTGCCGCAGGTCGCGCACCACCTTCTCCTTTTCATCAGGAACGGTGTAGCGGGGTTGATAGTTATTGGCTATATCAATTCCCATATCATCTTTCTCCAGGTCGCGGATATGCCCATAACAACTCTTCACCTCGAAATCTTTTCCCAGGATCTTCTCGATGGTTTTGGCTTTGGCCGGCGACTCCACGATCAGTAAATTCTTTGCCATATTCAATTATAATGATGAATTATGCCTCGCTTCGATGCAAGTTTAGTGTATAACGCCGAAAATAAAAAATTGCATCTGCTGCCGGGAGATTGTCTTAAATTCATGGCACCAACCCGATATGAGTAAAGAGTACGAAATATTTTCCCTTGGAGATCACAGCCTTACGCTCCAAACCGGGGATAAGATCAGCCTGCCGGTGAATGCGAAAATGGTGACCATGGCCGAGTGGCTGCGCCAGCAACACATCACCGGACTGCAGGATGCCATTCCATCTTACAATTCCGTTACTATTATATATGATGTGTACCCGATCCGTAAATCTGGGGCGCCCGATGCGGCGGCATTTATGCGGGAACGATTGGAGGAAGCCTGGCAAAAAGCCGTCCCTGCCCCAAGAACAGCCTTGCCCGTAAACCGGCTCCCGGTTTGTTACGAAGAACCGTACTGCCTGGATAAACAGGAAGTGATGCAGGCCACCGGGTTGCATTGGGAAGATATTGTAAAACTGCATTCGGAAAGAGTGTACCAGGTATTCCTGCTCGGATTCTTGCCGGGCTTTCCTTATATGGGCGTGTTGCCCGATGTACTTAAAGTGGCCAGGAAAGAAACGCCGCGGCAGCAGGTGCCGGCCGGCAGTGTGGGGATAGCCGCAGGACAAACAGGTATTTACCCCGTCAGTTCTCCAGGTGGATGGTGTATTCTGGGTTGTACACCGGTTCCCATGTTCGATCCTTCGCAGGAACACCCTACCTATTTTGCCGCAGGCGACCAGGTGCAGTTTTACCCGGTGTCCGCAGAAGAATTCAGGATGATAAAAGAAAAACACAGTCCCGATGAGCATTAAAGTGATCAGACAAGGTGTGCTGGATACGCTCCAGGATACGGGCAG
>CAMLPA010000107.1 GCA_946481605.1 uncultured Flavihumibacter sp.
CACTTATTACCTGGATGAAAAAGGCGCGGAAGTAACCCTTCAGTTCGCGGTAGAATACTGGTGGGTGAGCGATATCGCCAGTTTTCATGAACAAAAACCTTCGCGCATGTTCATTGAAACACTTGAAGACTGTGAACTGCTGACCCTGAACCCCGAATCGAAAGAAGTCTTATTGCGTAAAGCGCCCTGTTTCGAAAGGATGTTCAGGCTACTCGTGCAACGCAATTTATCGCGGCTGCAGGAACGTATTTTCCATACCATTTCCATGAATGCCACCGAAAAATACCTTGATTTCCTGGCGCATTATCCCGAAATCCCCAACCGGGTTCCACAGCATTATATCGCTTCCTACCTGGGCTTCTCCCCGGAGTTCCTGAGTAAAGTGCGCACAAAACTCTCGAAGAAATGATTTCTTGAACTAGTTCAATGGACAGGTGTTCTGTAAGGGTGAAATTTGCTGTATAAATTGAAAATTATGACAACCACTAACACAACAACAAACGCCATCGTTCATAAAGCCAATACCCGCGGACATGCCAACCACGGCTGGCTGGAGAGCTACCATACTTTCAGTTTCGCCGGTTATTACAATCCTGAACGCGTGCATTTCGGTGTGTTGCGGGTTTTGAACGACGACCGCGTGGATGCCGCTATGGGCTTCGGTAAACACCCCCACGATAACATGGAAATCATCTCCATTCCCCTGGAAGGTGACCTGGAACACAAAGACAGCATGGGCAACAGCACCGTGATTAAAAACGGAGACATACAGGTGATGAGCGCCGGAACAGGTATATTCCACAGCGAATACAACAAGAACCCCGACCAGCCGGTAAAATTCCTGCAAATATGGGTGTTCCCCAATAAAAAGAATGTGCAGCCCCGTTACGACCAGGTTACCCTGAACGTAAACGACCGCCACAATAAATTGCAACAGGTGCTTTCCCCCAACGCCGAAGATGAAGGGGTATGGATTCACCAGGATGCCTGGTTCCACATGGGGCGGTTTGATAAAGATGTGAATACTACCTACGCAATTAAAAAAGCAGGTAATGGCGTTTACGCCTTCATCCTGAAAGGTGATTTCACCATCAACGGATACGAACTCAACCAAAGGGACGGACTCGGTATCTGGGACGTAGACCAGTTGGACATCAAAGCCAACTCCGAAGATGCGGAAATCCTCCTGATGGATGTGCCCATGGATGTAGCTTAATGAACAACAACTATGGAAAACCTGACTATTCTTTACGTGGGTATGCACCCCGAAATAAGGGAGACCGTTGTAAGGATCATTAACGGGAACGGGCGCTGGCGCGGAATCGGAGCCGGAAGTACGGAGGAAGCCATGCGCCTGTTCCTTCTTGAAAAAGTAGATGTGCTGCTGCTGGGTTGCGGGATCGATCCCGAATCGGACGCCTTTCTCCGTAAGGATATGCTGGCACTTTCACCATCACTTGTCATCATCCAGCATTATGGCGGCGGAAGCGGATTATTGCTGGCGGAGATTTCGATGGCAGTGGAAAAACACCATCCCAAAACGCTTAACCCTTCGCTTTAGCATATACTTCTTTCAACGATACTGATTTCCCGTTTCTTTTTTTACTGAGGTCGGCAGCCGACATGAACGCGTATAGCTCCATTGTTTCCGCGGAAGCAACCGGGGCTATACCCGTTTCAAAAAATTGTATGATCCGTTGTAACAACCGTTCATACCCCGTGAATTTCCCAAAGTGCAGTACGCCTTTTTCTCCATGCACCGTACCGCCAAATTCCTGCGCTCCTGTACGTGTACCTCTGAACACGCCGATTCTGCCGTCTTCCCAGGTACCGGTAACGATGTCTGTTCCGTTGCTGGAAACCCGGTTCACTGAACGGCAACCCGTTCCCATAATGGTGAACAACATTTCCACGCCGTGAATACCATACCAATACAGATCAGGGTGTGAAGGTTCTCTCAGGGCCGGACTGAATACATCGGCTCCGGTAACTTTACCAATGCTCCCGGAATGAACCTGTTCCATCCCGTCAATAAAACGGAGGGAGGAGGAAGAAAATAACGGTACCCGGAATTGTTCCGCTAAATTGTATATAGCCATAACGCTTTTGAAATCTGCTGCAACCGGCTTATCGATGAACAACGGTTTTCCGGCTTCTATTACCAGTTTCGCCTGCTCCAGGTGTAACCGGCCATCATTCGTTTCCAGCAATACACCATCTACCTGATCCAGCAATTCTGGGATAGAACCGGCTATCTTCACGCCCAAAGCCACCACTTCTTTTGTGTATCCTTCAATGCGGGAGAAACTGCTTTGGATGGTTCGGCTACCGAAAGGGTAGGCTGACACTATTTTATACCCGTTATAATCAGATACATCTTTTGCGCTGTTCAGCGCTTTAGTGAAAGCCACACTATGAGAAGTATCCAACCCAATAATGCCCAGTTTTTTACCGGAAGAATTTCCCGGAAAAACACCAGAAAACGCAGAAGATAAACACCATCCTGTACCTGTAAGCGCCAATTGTGAAAGAAAATCGCGTCGGTGCATGGTATTGGTTTAGTGCGTGAGCAGGTGCAGGATAATTTCAGCGGCTTTCTCCACCTGGGCAATGGGAACAAATTCGTCTGCGGTATGTGCTTTACTGATAGATCCGGGTCCGAACACCACACAGGGAATCCCCGCGTTATGGATAACAGATGCATCGGTGGCGTAATGCGCCGCCTGCATTTCAGGCGTGATGCCGTTGGCAAGAATCGCTTGTTGCAATAAGGTGCACACCGGGGTATCCGTATCGTTAAACACCCCCAAAGCCTCCATGTACGGCATTTCCAGAACAGCGTCGGTTCCTTCAAGGAAAGGAAGCAGGGCATCGCGGATGGTCTGGTAATTCATGCCCGGCAACAAACGGTGGTCCACTTCAACCACACATTCCGCAGGAACTGTATTCACGGTTTGTCCGCCATAGATGCGGCCCACATTTATCGTGGGTGTGCCCAGAACTGGGTGCGTGTGTTTGCTTAGTTCTTGTGCATAGCGTTCAATGGCCTGCAATACAGGCGCTATTTTGTAAATCGCATTTTCTCCCATCCAGGGCATGGAGGCGTGGCAACTCAATCCTTTTGTACGGATAAAAAAGCGACACACCCCTTTGTGCGCGTGGATCATATTCAGTTCCGTTGGTTCGCCCACTATGGCGAAATCGGCTTTTAGTCCATGGGCAACGGCTTCTTTAGCACCCGAAAAAGCATATTCCTCATCGTGCACAAAAAGCAGGGATACGTTGCGCGTAAGCGAAAGTTTGTTTTCCACCACCTCCCCTATTGCGTACAGGTAGGTGGCAAGGGATGCCTTGGTATCACAGGAACCTCTTCCATACAGGAGTCCATCTTTTATAACGGGTTCAAAAGGCGCAATTGTCATGTTTTCATGGGAAACCGTATCCATGTGGGCCTGCAACAATATGGTTTCTGCTTTCCCGGCATTTATGTGCACAAGCAGGTTGGGATGCGCCGGATCGTTTTCCTGCCATTGGCAACGTAATCCCAAAGCCCTGCAATATTGCTCAATATAGAGCGCCATATTCCGTTCAGAATACAGGGCGCCAGACAACCCTTTCCCCATGGGGTTTACAGAAGGAATCGCCACAAGATCGCTCAGGAGTTTTATTACTTTGTGCATCAATCAATATTTACCTGCGTGGTAAGACTGGCTTTCGTCCCGGAAAACACTTTCAGTTTTACCGTGTTTTTCACCGGGATTGGTCCGGTGTAAAGTGGGCTATTTAATGTGGGTTCAGTACCATCTGTTGTAAAGCGGATATCCATCCCAGGTATTTGTGTATTCACTTCCAGCATACCCTCTTCCACGATAGCGCCAGGCGCGGGTACACGGAAATTGTAGCCGTTATTGTACCAGTTCAGCCGGGGAATTTCACGGGCACCGATCGTGTGTAAAAAACGGTTCCAATCGTTTTTATAGATGCCCATAGCTTTCGTACTGTCTTGCTCCGCTTCCCATTTCCCTGCGCTCCAGGCACGTTGCGCGAACCCGAGCAGTTTGGGCAGCAGCATGTATTCCAGTTGCTCCGGGCCGCGGATCATTTCGCTCCAGATCAGGCATTGAATACCAACAATGTTCTGTTTACCAAACTCAGTTAAACGGTCTTTCCCAACAAAAACAGATTTATCCAAAGGCCCGCCGTTCAGGTTTTCTTTTGCAGAGGAGTAATAATCGTACGGTGCGAATCCGAAGGACTTATCAATATCCGTATAACCACCCCAGTACAAACCGGATTCGTTCACCGATTTCTGGTAAGCAAGGTCGAAGTAAAAATTGGTTACCGGTGCCAGCACAACTTTATAGCCTGCATTCGCGAGCCGGTACGCGAGGTCTTCTGAACCCCAGCCCCATACATTGTTCCACACATAAGCATGGAAATTTTCATTTACAAAACCGGGGTTGGGAATAAACTTGGTTTTACCGTCCAGTTTGGTTTTGCGAAGCGTGATTTCTTCCCATCCGGAAAGGTAAAGTCCTTTCCGCTTCAGCATCGCGTTCACTTTATCAAAATAATAATACCAAAGGTCATCTATTGTTTCCACGGAAGTTCCATTCTGCAGCAATGCCGCAACCGCAGGCGACTTCTCCCAAACGCCCGCAGGCACTTCATCGCCCCCGAGATGTATGGTGGAAAGCGGCGCGCCTGCTTCTTTGTACATGGCGATGATTTCATCGGAAACCTTTTCGAGGAACCGGTACGTGGAAGGAAGCGCTACATTCATCACGTTATCGCTCCAGCCCTGTACGGAGGTGTACACCGAAAGATCGGTGGTATCGCGCAACAGGTATTCCACTGCGGCCGCGCGGTTTCCCTGCGCCATCAGTTTGCGGTAACGGGCATCCATCGATTTAACGGCAGCACGTGCGTGCCCCGGTGTTTCCACTTCAGGAATAACGCGGATATGCCTTTCGGTGGCGAATTTCAGGATATCGATAAAATCCTGGCGGGAATAAAATCCGCTTCCATAAGCATCTTTGGTATCCGGTCCCGATCCGAAAGAAGGCTGCAACCAACGTTGGTTGTCGGTGGTATGCCCACGTACCGCGCCTGTTTCCGTGAGCTCTGGTAGCCCCTGAATTTCCAGTCTCCACCCCTCGTCATCGTTCAGGTGGAAATGCAGGGTATTGAGTTTGTAGAAAGAAATAAGGTCGAGTATACGCAATACTTCTTCTTTAGACTGAAAGTTACGGGCCACATCCAGCATAAAAGAACGGTAGCCGAAACGGGGTGCATCTTCCACGGAAACCGCAGCTATTTTCACCGAGGCAACCGGCTTCTTCCACACCTCAATTGGCATCAGTGATTTCAACGATTGTATGCCGTAGAATACACCTGCTCCGGTCGAGGCTTTCACTACGAAGCCCTCTGCTGTAACGTTCAACTCATACGCTTCCGCCGCGAGTTCCTCCTTTCTTTCCAAAGTAATGACCCGCTGAACAACCCGCTTCTTTTTACCGGGCACCGTTACTTTACGGAGCGTTGTTTCCAGGTAAGCCGCTTCGCGGGAAAATGCCGGATCAGCTTTTACAACTGTGGCCGCATCCAGTTCAAAAAAATCCGTTCCTTCCCGGTACACCAGGGGTTCAGGAAATATCTTTGGAACGCCAGCAGGCGCTGCTGTTGCCCAGGCTTCATTTTTCAGATAGATGGCTTCCGGTGTCAGGTGATTTTCCGAAGTAAGCGTTTGCGGGTTGGCGTTTACCGAAAGTTTTGTAATGGGCAACCCTTTTTCTGGTGCATCATCTATTACCAGGTAGAATCCTTGCGGGGCATCACTTTTACTGAATGCCCGTCCTGCGCCTTCGTATTGAATGGTATAGCTTCCGCCAGGTTGCAGCACCGGAAATTCCTGTTGGGGCGTAAGCTTGTGCAGACCGCCACTCAGCAACTCGATTTTCACCGCGCCCGCCGGAACGGCGGTTACATCCCGGATGGCGTTGAAGTACATTTTCCAACCCGTAGCCGGAATAGGTGTTTTCCCGGTATTGCTGATGGTAAGCGCCGCCAGGAAAGCGCCGCGGCCCTGGTATTGATTGGTAACCAATTCCCATTTCAGTTCCAGATTATTAACAGCTACCTGGGCCATCAACCGCATCGAAGCGAACACTACCATCAGCAATACGAAAATTCGATTCCTCATAAAAAATATCAATTGAGTTTTTCAACGGAAGGGTCGTAACGGATCAGTTCCGTCCCCCTTCTGAAATAGATGATGCCGGTCTTGTCCATGGCCATCAGACTGGCATTATCGTCAAGATACGTTACTTCCATGGAAACGGGGTCAATGCGGAAAAGCTGGTTGCTCCCCGTGCCATACACCATACCATTGGGATGAACGGAAAGGAATACACTGCGCCATACATGGCTTCTTACCGCAGGTACATCAAACAATTTTTTGGTGGCGGTAACCTGTTTGGCAACCGGATCAAACAGGAACAGTGTTCCATCAGCTACGCCCCATATTTTTCCACCCGGTCCGTTGAGTAATCCTGTAATGGCCATTGCTCCGGGCACAGGTACAAATTCATAAGTTTTCTTTCGTAGTGCAACGTCCCATCCGAACAACTTCGCCTCGGGCTCAGAAGGTTTCACCCCCAATCCACCGGAAACTGATGTTGCGCCCAGCATATTGTTTCCGTCTTTTACCAGGCTTACGATTGAGTGTTTCGGGATCACTTCTCCGAAGGAAATCAACGTATCTTTCGCTACATCATATTCCACGAGGTGCCCTCCAAGCATACCATATTCAGGCACCATGCCGAAGATCATTTTTTGTTGCTCGGCAATACTCAGTACTGCGAAAGAGCGGCTCTGGTCGTGGATTTGGCCGAGGAATCTGGGATTGTCTTTTTGTTTATCCCAGGCTTGTTTAGTATCGTATACATAAAACCTTCCTTTGGGATAAATCCCGAAATAGATTTTATTTCCCTGTACGGCCATTCCCTCTGTTTGATCCAGCCCGCCGAGTTCAGTTGTTTTACCGGCAACGGGATCGAAGGTAGCGTGTCCTCCGGCGAGGTAGCCGCCCATCCAAACCTTGTTGTCAGGGCCCAACATGATCGCGTTGATGGGAATGGGCTGCCGGGGTATCTTTAGTTTTTGGGTGGATAGTTTACCGCTCTTTTTATTGTAGCTGACAAAATCGGCCATCGCGGTGAGGAGGTAGAGTTCATCGTTTTCGGTCCAGTACATGGCATTGGCAGAACCACCTGTTGCGCCGATCTGCGTGGGGGTGAATGTTTTTTTGTTGAGGTCCGCATACCACAACTGTTCTTTGGCTGTGTAAAAAACACGGTTGCCGCGTGTTTCCGGGGCCACAGTCTTGAGGTCCATTTCCATGATTTCCTGCTCGAATTTCCCGGTCTTAAGGTTGTACACCAACACCAAACTGCCGCGGGTGAGCAAACACAATAAGCGGTCTCCCCCTTTTTTACCGGCAACAATTTCGAGACCGTAAACAAATTCTTTGTCTTTGTATTTCTCAGGGAGCAATTCTTTTTTCGCACCGGTTACCGGGTCAAGTTCCACGAGGTGCGCGTGGGAACCAACACCAGCGTATAGTTTGTTTGTTTTGGGATAATAGGCCAGGCTCCTTACATAGTTCTCTCCTTCCGTTAATGGCCCTTTCCCTACATCTGTGAATCCTTTTCCAGGTTTAAAACTGAATACCCTGCAACCGGGATAAGTAGCGCCGAATACTTCACCATCTTTTCCAGCCGTGAGGTTCCAAACATAAGTTTCACCGGGCAATACAAGTCCCAGGTTTTCTACGGTTTTCGTTCCGGGTTTGTGGCGAAAAAGAAAGCCGCTTGCGCCGGGTACATAGAGCCAGCCATCGGAGGAAAAGGTCATATCCCAGGCTCCGTCTGATTTTGGCAGCGGCTCGTCCAGGATCAGTTCTTTTGTGGCCGCATCGTAGCCGAGCAAATGGGCGGGTTCACCCCTCACAACCGTATACAGGAGTAATTTCCCGGAATCATCTTTCACGAATAAGCTACCCTGTATCATGCCCGCTGTAATTTGCGGACCGAGGTTGGTGAATCCTTTTTTCGCTGGCTGGGCAAAAGCGCAAAAAGCTGTAAACACCAAAAGCAGCAGGCTTGTTAAACGGCGCATAAACATCTTATTTAGTTTGTTGCAGAAACGACTGTACGAAATCATCATCGTTCAGGTTGGGATACATTTCATAGACGCGGGAAATCTCTTCCATTTGTCCGGGCGACAGTTCCTCGTGGGGATTCAGGCACCATCTTCCTTCCAGCAATCCCTGGCGACGGAGCACTTCGTGAATTCCCGGAATACAGCCATGGAAAGCATTGGCCGGATCGAACAACGCGGCATTCACATCAGTAATCGCGATGCCTTTCGAAAGCAAGGCATTAATATCTCCACCATTGCCGGAACGGTATTGTTTGATCTCGTTCAGCAGTTCCACGGCTTTGGTGGTCCATACAGCCCAATGACCGAGCAATCCGCCGGCAAATGATTTTTCCACCACGGTTTCTCCTACCGGGAACCGGTAAGTGGTGAGCAGGTCCGCCACGATGTTATCGTCGTTGCCCGTGTACATCGCGATGTCATCCCTGCGGGAAGAAGCGCATACGGCACGCATTACATCCAATGTCTGATATCGGTTGAAAGATGCTACTTTAATGGCGTCCACATTGTCGATTTCCGCGAAAGCGCGCCAGAAATCGTAACTGAATATCCGGCCACCAACAGAAGGCTGCAGGTAGAAACCAAATACAGGGATGATCTTCGCGACTGCTTTTACGCGTTGCAGAATTTCTTCTTCTGAAAGTCCCTGCAATCCGCCCATACTCAGCAAGCCCATATCGTAGCCATAAGATACAGCGATGGCGGCTTCATTCATGGCTTGCCCCGTGGGCCCGCAGATACCGGCGATTTTAAGGAACGGACGCGACAAATTCGCTGCGTCCACTTCTTCCGATGCCCATTTCAGCACCGTTTCAAACAAGTTTATTTTCGGATCACGAATTTCGAATTGGGTGGAATGCACGCCCACCGCCATTCCTCCGGCCCCGCTGGCGATGTAATATTTGCTCAGTAACCGTTGCCTTTGTTCGTCTATTCTCCTGCTTGCGTTCAACGCGAGCGGATGCGCGGGAATTACAGTTCCTTCCTGTAAAAATTGCTTCAGCGCGGGCCTTAATGTATGCTGTGCCATAATTTAAAACTTTCCGTTTCTTTCCTGGAAATGGGT